>NZ_JBHXJK010000036.1:0-72566 GCF_042723255.1 Amycolatopsis thailandensis | reverse complement strand
CGATTAGGGGGCTAAACGCAGGTCGGCAGGGGTGGGAGCAAGGCGAAGGCCCCGGCGAGGGGCCGGGGCCTTCGGAGTGGGGTGGAGCGTGAGCGCGGCCGCTAGCGGCGGCTCTTGCGCAGAGAGGCGGCGAGGAGCATGACGCCGACGAAGATCGCCCCGCCCGCCATGACCCATCGGAAGTCGAACCGCGGGAGCCACGAGGCGCCGTCCGAGAGGACGTAACCCGACACCAGCAGCGTCGCGATCCCGAAGATCAGGGTGATGGCGTCCACCCCGCGCTTCGCAGGCTGAGCCGCCTGGGTCTGCGTGCTGTCGTAGTCGTCGTAATCAGCCACGACGCACCTCCACGTTTCCGACACCGTTCTTGACCTTCAGAGTGATCTTCTGCCCGCTGTCGCCCGCCGAGGTGAAGTCGATCGCGTCCTCGCCGACCCCGGAGCGCGACTGGCCGAGGCAGTCGACGTCGCCCGCACCCGTCTCACAGGAGACCTTCACTTCGGCACCCGCCGGCACGAGCACCGTCGAGTTGCCCGCCCCGCTGGAGACCTTCGTGGACACCGACGCTCCCGCCGGCAGCTTGGTCAGGTCGACGTCGATGTCACCCGCCGAGCGGTGGTACTCCGGAAGCACCTCGGACACCTGACTCGGCGTGGCCCGCAGGTCCCCGAGACCGCCCTTCACCGAGATGTTCTCGAACGGGATAGTGGTCAGCGCCATCCCGACGATCGCCAGCGGCACCGCCAGCCCGATCAGCCCGCGACCGCCCCGCACGAACGAACCGGCCACCAGCCCGATGCCGACCACACCCAGGGTGAGCCCGACGACGTGCTGCATGGTGAACCACGGTTCGCCGTCCAGGCCGAGGACGGTGCCGACACCGCCGACCAGCACGGCGAGCCCGAAGGTCGCGGCGCCGATCTTCGACTTGCGACCGCGAGGCGCCGGCGGCGCGGGAGGCGGCGGAGGAGTCTGCGGCGGCAGGCCGCCGGACGGCGAAGCGTTCGGCAGATCCCAAGCGGACGGGTCGGCCGCGAGCGGGTCCCAGCCGCCCTCGGTCGCCGTCGAGGTGGCGGCCGCGGACGCCGACGCCATCGAGAACGCGGCGGCGGGCTGGGCCGGCGTGGGCATCACAGGCCGGTTGAACTGTCCGCGATTGCGGTGCAGCAGGTACAGCGCGACAGCCATCAGCGCGAAGCCGATCAGCCCGGTGCCGTCCGCCATCCAGCCGCCGCTCAAGGTCCAGGTGAGACCGGGGAACAGCAGGATCAGCAGCAGCACCGCGAACGCGGGCGAGCTCGACGCGCGCCCCCGGCCGATCAGGCCCTCGAACGCGGAAACGGCGTCGCCCTCCTGCGGCAGGAACAACCAGCCCAGCAGATAGACGAAGACGCCGAACCCGCCGAAAACGGTCGCGGCGACCAGCGCGACGCGGACCACGGTCGGGTCGATGCCGTACCGGTAGCCGATACCGGCGGCGACACCGGCGAACTTACGGCCGTGTACCGGGCGGACCGGCCTGCTCCGCCAGAAATCCTTGACGGTCTCTTCGAAGCCGGCCGCGGGGCCTCGCTTCGGAACGTGTGTCTCACTCCCACTCATGCCACAAAGAATGCGCCCCGACGGCCCCCTGCCACATCCGGGAACGTCCCTGAGGTTTCCCCCAGCGGGAAGAGTCAGGGGTTTCCCCGATGGATCAGTGCGGGACTCCGTGTGACCATGGAGAACGTGCAGGAATCCGCCCCGACCGACCTCGCCGACCAGGTGAAGCCGACCATCATCGAGCGCCCTCCGGTGCCCGTTCCCGGCAGCCTGTCCCCGGCACCGTTCGAGCCGCCCAAGATGTACCGCCGCCGCTCCGGCCGCGCCATCGCGGGTGTCGCCGGCGGCCTCGCCGACCACCTCGGCGTCAAGGTGCTCTGGGTCCGGACCGCGTTCGCGCTGCTGGCCGCGCTGAACGGCGCCGGTCTGCTCGCGTACGGCCTGCTCTGGGTGTTCGTCCAGCAGCAGTCCGGTGAGGTCGAGCCGGAGAAGTCCGCGCCCAAGGAGAAGCAGCAGGCTTTCGGTCTGATGGCGCTGGGTGTCGGCCTCGCCGTCGCCAGCGGAACGCTGACCGGACTGATCAGCGGCTGGGTCGCCATCCCGCTGGCGCTGGCGATGATCGGTGCGGCGGTCGTCTGGCGGGAGGCCGACGAATCGCAGCGACGGCGCTGGCGGGTCAGCGCCAAGGGCGGCGTGGCCACGGCGTTCCTCGGCGGCGGGGGCTGGTCGGCCGCGATCCGCGTGGTCGCCGGTGTCGCGCTGGTGATGACCGGTATCGGCGTCGTCGTCCTGGAGAGCGGCAGCATCGACCAGGTCAAGTTCGCGCTGGTCGCCGTGATCGCGACGCTGATCGGGGTGGCCGTGCTGACCGTCCCGTTCTGGCTGCGCCTGGTCCGCGACCTGTCCGACGAGCGCACCGCCCGTATCCGCACCGACGAACGCGCGGAGATCGCCGCGCACCTGCACGACTCGGTGCTCCAGACTCTCGCGCTGATCCAGAAGCAGTCGGAATCGCCGCGGGAGGTCGCCAGGCTCGCGCGCGGGCAGGAACGCGAGCTGCGCGGCTGGCTGTACGGGCCTTCGGGGTACGGCAAGAGCAAGAAGACCGAGGAAGAGGCCGTCAGCGGACAGCTGTCCGAGGTGCTCGCGGCCGCGTGCGGCGAAGTCGAGGACGCGTTCGCGATCTCGGTTCAGCAGGTCGTCGTGGGGGAGGCGACGCTGAACGAGCCGCTGACCGCGCTGGTCCAGGCGGCGCGCGAAGCGATCGTCAACGCCGCGAAGCACGCGGGTGTCGACGAGGTCAGCGTGTACGCCGAGGTCGAGCCGACCGCGGTGACGGTTTTCGTGCGGGACAGGGGCAAGGGTTTCGACCCCGACGTCGTGCCGAGCGACCGGCACGGTCTCGCCGATTCCATCCGGGGGCGGATGGAACGGCACGGCGGGAAGCTGAAACTTCGTACCGCACCGGGTGAAGGAACCGAGGTCCAGCTGGAGATGCCGGTCAAGGCGGGGAAGGGCGCGGCGTGAGGTCGCTATGCTCATCGGACAGGGCGAGCGAGGGAGCATCGTGACGGAGAACCAGCAGACGCGGGAGCCGGTCAAGGTCTTCCTCGTCGACGACCACGCGCTCTTCCGGGCCGGCGTGCGCACCGAACTGGACTCGATCACCGAGGACGTCCGCGTGGTCGGCGAGGCGGGTTCGGTCGCCGAGGCGGTCGCGGGGATCGCCCGGACCAAACCGCAGGTCGTCCTGCTCGACGTGCACATGCCGGACGGCGGCGGCGCCGAGGTGCTGCGCCGGGTCCGGCCGGAACTGCCGGACGTCGTGTTCCTCGCGCTGTCGGTTTCCGACGCCGCGGAGGACGTGATCGCCGTGATCCGGGCCGGGGCGCGCGGCTACGTCACGAAGACGATCTCGTCGAAGGAACTCGTGCGCGCCGTCGTGCGGGTCTCGGACGGTGACGCGGTGTTCTCGCCGCGGCTGGCCGGGTTCGTGCTCGACGCGTTCGCCGACCGGCCGGGTTCCGCGCCGATCAGCGACCCGGACCTGGACCTGCTGACGCCGCGGGAACGCGACGTGCTGCGGCTGCTCGCGCGCGGCTACGCGTACAAGGAGATCGCGTCCGAGCTGTTCATCTCGGTGAAGACCGTCGAGACGCACGTGTCGAGCGTGCTGCGGAAGACGCAGCTTTCGAACCGGTACGAGCTTTCGCGGTGGGCTTCGGATCGGCGTCTCGTCTAGGTGGCACCGGTTCTCATCGGCCTGGTGGCCGTGTTCTTCCTGGGCATGGGGCTGCTCGGGCTCGTCGATCCGCGGCGGCTGATCCGGCCGTTCGGGATAACGCTGGACTCCGCGACGGCGCGGACTGAGGTGCGCGCGGTTTACGGCGGCTTCGGGGTGGCTGTCGCGGTGCTGCTCGCGTTCGCGGCTTTCGACGTCGGCGGGATCCAGCGTGGCGCCGCGATCGCGGTGGCCGTCGCGCTCGTCGGGATGGCCTTCGGGCGGTTGGTCGCGCGGTTCACGGAACGGCCCGAGGGGTTCTATCCGAGCTGGCTCTACTTCTGGGTCGAGCTGGTGATGGCCGCCCTGCTCGTCGTCTCCGCCCTCTGACGCGCGTCGACTTTAGCGGGCTAAACGCGATCCGGTCGGCCCCCAGGCCCCACCGCGTCGCGATTAGCCCGCGAAAGTCGCTCCCGCCGGTCCGGGGAGGTGCCCGGCGGCTGGGACCGGCGGGAGCGCGTTTAGCCCGCTAAACGCAGGTCAGGCGGGCGGCCGGAATTCGTGGGTGACCTCGATCTTCCCCACGATGTGCGTGTTGAACTCGGCCAGATCCTCGGCCGGGACCCAGAGCTCCAGGATGGTCTCCCCGCCCGCCTGCTGGACGGGGTACCGCTGCACGAAGTCCGTCTCGACCTCGAACCGCGTCACGAAGCCGGCACCGTCGTACCGCACGTTCCAGTCGCGGGCGATCTTGATCGCGTAGTCCTCGTTCAGCACCGGGTAGAAGATCGGCTGCTCCGGCAGCCGCGGCGGCCACTCGCGCCAGCCCGACTCCCGCACGAGGTCGAGCTCGACCGGCCCCGTCGGGCGCCACAAAGTCGTCGTCACGGCGCGGCCTCCCCGGCGGCGGCCAGGGGGCGCTCCACCACGGGGGCGGTAGCAAAGGTCCCCCGCTCCCTCGGGCGGAGCCGGGTCAGCGCGACCCCGCCCAGCACGACGACCATCCCCGCGATCACCCGGAGGTTCAGCGGCTCGGCCAGGAACACCGCGCCCAGCAGCACCGAGACCACCGGCAGCAGGTACCCGACGATCGACGCCGCGACGGCGCCCTCACTCGCGAGGAGCTGGTAGTTCAGCGCGAACGCGATCCCGGTCGACCCGATCCCCAGGATCACCACCGCCACGATCGCGCCGGTGCTCAGGTGCACCGGTTCGAAACCGCCCATCGGCATCGCCAGCAGCAGGAACCCGGTCGCGAGCAGCATCTGCCCGCCCGCCAGCGACAGCGGCGAGTCACCGGTGCCGGTGAGGTACTTGCCCTCGTAGACGAACGCGAAACCGTAGCTCGCGGCCGCCGCGAGGCACGCCAGCGCGCCCCAGCTGAGCAGCCCGGACGCCTGCCACGGCGCGAAGATCAGCAGGATCCCGGCGAGTCCGGCGATCAGCCCGGCGACCCGGACCGAGGTCATCTTCGTGCGCGCTCCCAGCATCGGCGCGGCGAGCAGCACCCACAACGGCGTCGTCGCGTTCAGGACGCCGGTGATCCCGGAGTCGACGGTCAGCTCGCCCCACGCGAACAGCAGGAACGGCAGCGCGTTGTGGAAGAACGCCGCGACGGCCAGATGTCCCCAGATCCGTCGTCCCGACGGCAGCCTGTCCCGGCCGAGGTAGCAGAGCCCGATCAGCACGGCCGCGCCGAGCGCCACCCGCGCCAGCACCAGCTGCACCGGGGAAAACGCGCCCAGCCCCAGTTTGATCCAGAAGAAACTCGATCCCCACATGAGCGCCAGCGCGCCGATCCGCAGCAGGGTCTTCGTCTCGCCCACCCCAGTCCTCCTTAAGTGTCCGGCTCAGCTTCACCGCGCCGACGCGTAAGGACAAGCGAAAATAACTGCATGAAGTCTTAAGGAGAACTGTAAGATCGGAGCATGCTGGACGTCCGCCGCATGCAGGTCCTCCGAGCCGTGATCAGCAGCGGTTCGATCACCGCCGCCGCCCGGAATCTGGGCTACACACCTTCCGCGATCAGCCAGCAATTGTCCACCCTGGAAAAGGAAGCGGGCGTCGAGCTGCTCGAACGCGTCGGCCGCGGCGTACGGCCGACCCCGGCCGGTTCGCTGCTGTCCGAACACGCGGAGACGCTGAGCACCCAGCTCGCGAAGGCCGAAGCCGCGCTCACCGAACTCAAGGAGGGGCGCACCGGCAGGCTCGCGATCCGCTACTTCGCCACCGCGGGCGCTTCCTTGGTGCCCTTGGCCGTCGCCGCGCTGCGCCGCGAGTTCCCGGGTGTCCGCCTCGACCTGAAACTCGTTGAGCCCGACGATTCGCTGCCCGAGATCGAGTCGGGCAAGGCCGACGTCGCGATGATCGTGCTCCCCAGCACCACTCCCCGGATCAAGGGCGCCGAGTACATCCACCTCCTCGACGACCCGTACCGCGCGATCCTGCCGAAGAACCACCGGCTCGCCCGCAAGCGTGTCCTCGATCTCGCCGAGCTCGCGGAGGATCCGTGGGTCGGCGTCGACGGTCTCCCCGGCGCCTGCCGCGACATCCTGCTCGACGCCTGCGGCGCGGCCGGATTCGCCCCGAACCATGTCGTCGAATCCGAGGATTACCAGACGGCGCAAGGGTTCGTGGCCGCCGGGCTCGGCGTCGCGCTCATCCCGGAACTCGGCCTCGGCGCCCCGCATCCCGGCGTCGCCATCCGCAAGGTCCGGCGTCCCGATCCGGTGCGGTCCATCCACGCGGCCGTCGCCGCGCACGCCAGGGAACACCCGGCGGTGCGGCGGTTCCTCAGCGCGATCCGCGAAGGTGCCCTGGCGGCCTGACCGGACGGGTAGTGGGGAGTGATCGGTTGGGCAGGAAAACCGGCTGGGCTTGAACAGCCGCACCGGCGGTCGACAACCTGGCAGGGAAGCCACGAATTCCGCCAGTGAAAGGACCCCCGTGCGTCCCCTGATCATCCTGCACGGCTCTTGGCACCAGCCCGCCCATTTCGACGACGTCGCCGAGCGCCTGCGCCGGGAAGGCGTCGACGTCACCGTCCCCGACGTCGGCGCGCGACCGATCGCCGAAGTCACCCGTACCGTCCAGGAGATCGTCGACCAGGCGGCCGAACCGCCGGTCGTGCTCGGGCACTCCTACGGCGGAGTGATCGCCAGCGGGCTCACGGGGGTATCGCACCTGATCCTCCTGGCCGCGATCATCAGCGAACCGGGGGAGACCGCCCGGTACTGGATCGAGCGGGTCACCGAGGAAACCGGCCGCGAACCCGAGTCGCTGCCCTTGATCTTCGACGACGAGGGCATGACCCACCTCGACCCCGCCGCCGCCCGCGAGGCCCTGTACGCCGACTGCTCGGACGCCGTCGCCGAGCGCGCCATCGCGTTGCTTCGCCCGGAGCCCGTCTCGATCTTCACCGAATCGCCGACCGGGGCGTCCTGGAAGGACACCCCGAACACCTACATCGTCTGCTCCGAAGACCGGGCGCTCGCCCCGGAAATGGTCGCCCACTTCGCCGCCCGCTGCGAAACGACGGTCACCTGGCGGGCGAGCCACAGCCCGTTCCTCAGCCGCCCCGTCGAACTCGCGACGCTGATCCGCGAGCGGCTCTAGATCAGGAACAGTTCCGCGAACAGCACTCCGATGAGGATCGCCGCCACCACGGCACCCGCCGTGATCAGCCACTTGCGGGTGTCGGGCGATTTCGCCGCGGCCGGCGCCGCGGGAGCGTACTGCTGCTGCGGCGCCGGTGGCACGTACTGCTGCTGCGGCGGCTGATACTGCTGCGGTTGTTGCTGCGGCGGCGGTTGCTGCTGGAGGAACTGCGGAACCGGCTGCTGTGGCGGCGCCTGCTGCATCGGGACCGGCATCGACGCCGGCATCGTCGGCATGGCGGGCGCGGTCGGCGGAATGAACGCCGTCTGCCGCCCCTCGGTGATCGCGCCCAGCGAGCGGACCGTGTCGGCCATCGTCGGCCGCACGTCCGGCTCGGCCCGCAGCATCTTGCGCAGCGCACCGGCCAGCGGACCGGCGGTCTGCGGCGGCCGTTCCGACGATTCGCCGTCCTCGCCGAACGGAGGAACCCCTTCGACGGCCGTGTACAGCGTCGCGCCAAGAGAGAACACGTCGGACGCCGAAGTCGCCGGCTCGCCACGCGCCACTTCGGGCGCCCGGTACGCCGGAGTCGCGCCACCACCGGTGATGCCGATGTCGGTGAGCTTCACACCGCCGTCGTCGGCCAGCAGGACCGTGCCCGGCTCGACGGTCCGGTGCACCACCCCGGCCTCGTGCATCGCGGCCAGCGCGCGGCCGAGCATGATGCCCAGGGCGGCGGCCTGCTCCGCGGTCAGCCTGCCGTGCTCGGCCAGGAAGGTCGACATCCCGCGCGACGGGATGTACTCCATCACCAGCCACACGTCCGGGCCGTCGGGCAGCACGTCGTACACCTTGATGGCGGTGGCGTGCTCGAACTTGGCCGCGTCCTTGCCCTCCTGGACGACGACGGCCTTGGCCTGCTCCGCCCGATCCGGCGGCAGGCCGACGGGCAGGTACATGCGCTTCATCGCGACCGTGCGCAGCAGGCGGGTGTCGAACGCCAGCCACACGATGCCCGCCCGGCCACGCCCGATGGGCTGGTCCAGGCGGTACCGGCCGCCGACGATGGAACCTTCAGAACTCAATGCAATCCTCAGATCACCCGTTGGCCGGCGGCGGAGCGGATGACGAATCGGTCGGTTCGTTCGACTTAGAGGGCGTCGTCGTAACCGACGTCTTCGTCGGAGTCGTCTTGGTGGGAGTCCTCGTCGGCGTGGGCGGATCCGGCTCCTGCGTCTGGGTCGCCTTGCTCGACGTCTTCTTCGACGACGACGTCTCCTTGGGCGGCTCGGCCGACTGCGTCTCCGACGGCGGTTCCGTCGTCTCGGCAGCCGAGGACGTCGGCGACGGGGACGGCTTCGTCGAGGAGTTCCCCACCTGCGCGGGCGCTTCCGGGTTGTTCGGGCTCAGCAGCCAGAAGCCCAGCGCGGCCAGCGCCACGACCACGACACCGCCGATGATCGCGGGCTTCTTCCACGCGCCCGGTTTCTCGTCGTCGTCCTCGTCCACCGGGCTGGTCTGCGCCCGGGTGGGCGGCGGCGGGGGAGGAGGAGGCTGGTCGTCGTAGTCGTCGTCATACGGATCGTCGTCGTAGCCGCCCGCGGGGATCGGGACGGCGCGCGTGGGCGCCGGGCCGCCACCGGGGTGACCGCGTTCGGACAGCAACGCCGTCTCGTCGTAGTTGTCGTACCCGTCGTAGTCGTCTTCCGGGTACCTCGACGCGGGCGGCTGGTGGTAGTCGTCCTCGTCGTCGTAGTACGGCCCCGCCGCGGCCTGGTCGTCGAGGAGCGAGCCCGAATGACCGGCCGACTCGCTGTCGAGCGCCTGGGTCACGCCCGCTCCCGCGAGACCGCCGGCGAGCGCGCCCGCGACCGGGGCGGCGAGCATGGTGTCGTCGGCGGGACCGCCCAGTGGCGTCTCGCCCCGCGCGACGGCGGCGAGGAGTTCTTCGCACTCTTCGGCGGTGGGGCGGTGCCGCACCTCCGGGTGCAGCAGCACGGCCAGCACGCTGGCGAGCGGGCCGGACTGGCGCGGCGGGATGATCTGCCCGGCCGCGACCGCGTGCAGCAGGCTCAGCGTGTTCTCGCTGAGCCCGAACGGCGGCTGGCCTTCGCAGGCCGCGTAGAGCGTCGAGCCGAGCGAGAACACGTCGGACTCGGGACCGGGATCCCCGCCGATGGCCACCTCGGGCGCCAGGTAGGCAGGGGTGCCGGCGATCATCCCGGTCTTCGTGACCGTGACGTCGTCCTTGGCCCGCGAGATGCCGAAGTCGGTGATCTTCACGGTGCCGTTGGGCGCCAGCAGGATGTTGCCGGGCTTGATGTCCCGGTGCACGATGCCGACCGCGTGCGCCTCGGTCAGCGCCGCGGCGACCTGCGCGCCGATCCGCGCCACCTCGGTCGGTGGCAGCGTCCGCTCCTCCTGCAGCACCTGGGCGAGGCTGGTGGAGTTCAGGTACTCCATGATCAGGCAGGGCTGACCGTTGTCGTCGGTGACGACGTCGAACACCGAGATGGCGTTCGGGTGGTGCAGCCTGGCGGCGATCCGGCCTTCCCGCATCGTGCGCTGGCGGGCGTCTTCGGCGCCTTGGGCCTCGAGGCCGGGCTGCAGCAGCAACTGCTTGATCGCCACCGTGCGGCCGAGTACCTCGTCATGCGCTTGCCAGACGGCACCCATCGCGCCTGTGCCGATCCGCTGGACTATGCGGTATCGACCGGCGACCAGGCGACCCTCGTCGCTCACGCGACCTCCCTTTGGGCTCCGTCTTCACGTCGCGGAGTCGTCCGCGCACGCGGTGCGGCCTTCAGCACGCCACAGCGTTGGAGCGTATGCACATGTAGTGGTCTGTGTGCCGGCTTTTCCGAGACCGACTCGTGACAAGGCTAGGCGCTCACTCTGCGCACACACACGCGGTACACACTGATCGCCCTGGGTGGAGGGCCTGTCTACGCGGGGTGTCCGTCACATGTGCTGCGCGGACAGCAGCCGGGCGTCGGTGATCAGACCGGACGTCTCGTCGGCGAATTCCAGCACCTGCGTGACCCGCACCAGGCCGCCGTCCGGGTTCCGCATGGTCACCACGGCGAGGATCGTGCCGTCGGCCTGTTCCCGGATGTCCTGGATCTGGATGGCGTCCATGGAGCTCCACGCCTCGATCAGCTTGCCGGCTTCGGACTCGGCCAGCAGCGGCGTGAGCAGCGACTTCGCGCCGTAGGGATCGGCGTCGACGGTCTGGTAGAACTTCCGGACCGCGTCGATCTTGCCCTCGGCCGTGCTGATCGCGGCCGGTTTGGCCGCCGGCCGCGAGCTGGTGCTGCTGGTGGCCGAGCCCTGCCTCGACAGCGAACCCGACCCGGTGCCCGAAGACGGCTGGGCCGTCGTGCTGGCGCTCGTCGACGTCGGCTTCTCGTGCTTGCGCTGCGGCTCGGTGGAGTCCGGGACGGCGAGCCCGCCGAGCGCGGCGGCTCCGCTCATCACCTCGGGTGCGGCGGCGCTCGTCACCGAGCCCTGCCGCTGGGTCCCCGCGAGCACGCCCGCGGTGACGACGGCGCCCGCGACCAGCAGTCCGGCGGCGACGAGACCGGCCATCTTGGCCCGCCGGGCGGCGCGGCTCTCCGGCTCGTCCTCGTCCGGTTCGGGGCGCGGCGACGGCTCTTCACGGGTGCGGGCGGGAACGAACTTCTGCGGCTCACGGAAGACCTGCTCGAGATACTCGCGGTCGACGCGGGTGTCGTTCAGGATCTCTTCCGGGATGACGTCCTCGACACGTACGGCGTCTTCACGCCGTATGCGCTGTCGATCAAGCACGAAATTCCTCGCTCTGGTCCGGGGCAGGCGCTGGGCCGTTCGGCCGACGCCATTGGTCCGCGCGGCCGTCTTCTGAACGGTGCGAACCTTGCTGTCGTCAGGTAACCCTGTGGAGACGGCCCACGGCCAGGCTCTATCGCCGGAATGCCATCGCGATACGACGAACGGCAGCTTAGGTCACCCACCCGGACCAGGGACAACCGCTCGTCGCACCGCACGTGCAGAGGAACAGGACACTTGCACGTGCGCGATCGCCTACATGCCGTCGTCGACGATCTTGTCGTCGTCACCGAAGGTGAACGTGCGCTGTTCCATGGTCTTCGTTCCGTCTTTGTGAGTGACTTCGACGGTGTTGACCGTGACGCCGCGGCGCTGGTCGATGCTGACCTTCTTGACCTCGAAGTAGGCGACGTCGGCGTAGCGCTCACGGAGGCCCTGCGCGCCTTCTTCACGCAGGCCACCGGAGGTCACCGCGGCGGCCTGCTGGGGGTTGGTGGTGACACTGTTGAGGAAGGTCTCGGTGTGGTCGCCCATCGCCTGCGCGTCCGGCTGCGACGCGTACCAGGGCGAGGTCGTGGTGGTGCGGTCGGCGGGCATGACCGGCGGTTTCTGCGGCGGCCGCGCGCTCGACGACGTCGCGGGCCGTCCGGTCGTGACCGGTCCGCCCGCGCCGGGCCGCGTCTCGCCGTCGCCGGTGCTCTCGTCGTCCGAGGGGGTGCCGGAGTTGGAGGAGCTGCGGTCGTCCTGGGAAGAGGAATCGGTCGCGGAATCGGACGGGTTGCCCGCCGCGCCGCCCTGCGGCTGCGTGGTCGGATTGCCGGCGAGGCCTTCGTTGGTCAGCGGGCTGCCGCCGCGGTATCCGGGCCAGCCGCCCTGGCTCTGCTGCTCCGGGGCGGGTTTGCCGACCAGGAACGAACCGGCGAAAAGCAGGCCGACGACGACCAGCGCGGACGCCGCCGCCGCGAACCAGGCGGCCTTGCGCCAGGTCTTGGGCGGAGTCACCGAAGCCGGGACCGAACCGAGGTCGAAGGTGCTCAGCCCGTCGAGGGGTGGGGCTAGATAGACGCGGACGTCGTCGTCGGTCTCGACCGGTTCGGGGCGGCGGGGGGCGGGCGCTGTCAGCGTCACCTTGGTGCGTTGTGCGGCCTTCGCACGCCGTTCTTCCGCGGAAGGCGGGACGACGGGTTCGGTGAACGAGACCTCGACGCGTGCCGGGCGTTCCACGGGCACCTCGCGAGCGGGCTGGGGGAGCGGCAGCCTGCCGCTCGATGGGGCGTAGCCGGGGCTCGGCGCCCTCCTGTTCCGCGGTGGCGGCAGAGGAAGGGAACCGGTGGAAGGCGGGGCGAACTCACGGTGTGCGTGGTGCCCGTGCCCGGTCGGACGCTGTCGCCTCGGCGACACGGGTGGGGTCCAGCTCTCGGTGCCGCCCACCCGGTGACGGCCCGCCTGCGCGGCGCCGTCCCGTCCTTGGTGTTCCACCCAGCCGTTCATGTCCGAGCGACCCCCTCGTGGGCCGCCCCTGACGGCGATGTGACACCGATTAAGCCGAACGGAGCAGCGGTTTCACGGGATCCCTCGCTTGCAGACTCCCGGGCAGTCTCGTGAGCAAATGCACGCGCATGCGACTGTGGGCGCGCGGGGCCGTAGCCCCCGCGCGCCATGCGGGCATCGCCCGACCCAGACGCAAGGGTCCTCACGAGGTCCACACTAAGAGCCCGGCACCCCGCAAGTCTTCACCCGCTCTGCAAGTTGCAGATGTTTCACTCTGTCGGGCGCGCCCGAATGGGCCTCGGTGACGTTACGCAGTGCAATCGGTGCTGGTGAAGCCGTTCAGCTGCCGCTGCGGTACTTCTGCTGGGTCGATTGCAAGGCCTTGGTGGCCGTGATTCCGCTACCCGCTGCAAGCAAAATGGCGATGATGTCGAGGGGCGTTCCCCCACTAGTGAGCAGCCAGGCGAACAACGAGGCCGCGGTGGTACCCGCCGCGATCGGCCAGCGCGTCTTGACGTACTGGGCGATGGGCGTACCGCCCGCGCGCTTACCCGCCGCGTTGTTCAACATGGCGAGATAACCGAGATGGCCCAATGCGGCGAGCACACCGGCGATCGCGACGATCACGGCGATGAGGTTAATCATGTGTCCAGTTTGCCTGTTCTCGCGCCGCCATGGCTCGGGGAACACCCTGAGTTTCGCCTCACGGCACGAGATCGTGACGTTGCCGGATCGCGTTTAGCCCGCTAAAGGCGAACCTGGAGGTACCCGAGACGCCGCAGACCCTGGCGGCACAGGACAAGTCGGGCACGACACGCTCGCCTCATCCCTCGACAGCCCTCACCGGGCGTTCTCGACGTGGCTGGATCGCGTTTAGCGGGCTAAACGCGATCCGAGTGGGCGCGGGGGAGCAAGGGACCTTTGCTATCGCCCCTACCGGCCCAGCCTGCCCCGGCCCAGGTTCAACAGCGCCATCGCCAGCTGCCGCCCCTCCGGCCCGAGTTCGCGGTAGCGCGCCAGCACGTCCATCTCACGGTTGTAGACGATCCTCGTGCCGCCCGCGGCCATCCTGGCGGCGCCGATCGTCTTGGAAACCTCCACGCGGCGTTTGACCAGCCGCAGGATCTCGCCGTCGAGGAAGTCGATCTCCTCGCGGAGCTCACCGATCTCTTCGGCGGTGGCGGTGGGTTCTTCGGCGTCCGGCTTCTGTGTGGTGTCCATCGGGACCTCTCTTCGGTCCGGATTCCCTGCTGGCCCCCGGAACAGCGTAAAGCCCCGGGGTCCGCGGACTCCGGGGCTTCGGGTGATGGCATTTCGGCACTATGCGATCACGGGAGCCGGAGTCCGGGTCCCGTAAAAAAATCGCGTCGCGAGGTGCCGCATGTGGGCCATTATGCCACAGCGACACCGTCCTCCGGCTCGAAGCGGCGGCGCGCCCCGCGGACACGCGCGTGCACGAGGACGCTCATGGCCAGCCAGAACATCGGCATCGCGGGCCAGAAGAACGGCACCCCCGAAACCACCCAGCGCGCGATCAGCAGCACCGAAAGCACGACGGCCACCGCGAGGTGGATCCGCACCGCGCGATGCGCGAAGACGACGGGACGCCGCTTCGGCGCGGATTTCGGCAGATCCGAGGTGAGGGTGGCGAGTTCGTCCGTGTATTTGGCGGAATACACAGCACTCAGCCGGTCTTCCACTTCTTCGAGAGTGAGACGGCCTTCGCCGCCGGCGGCCTGGATGAGCGAGGCGACCCGCTCGCGGTCGGCGTCGGCGGCCCTGAGCCGGGAGGGAATTCCGTTGGCGTCCATGGCATCCGATCCTCCGCCGCGAACACCGTCCGCGCGTCGGACGGCAGGCGACAACACCGCCTACGCCCGGCGCTGTAGCGTGGACCGGCGATGAACACCCTCTTCGATCTCCCAGCGGACGGTCCGGCCAAGCCCCGGCACACGGACCTGCTCGACGACCTGAACCCGGCGCAGCGCGAGGCCGTGACCCACGCGGGCTCGCCGCTGCTGGTCGTCGCGGGCGCGGGTTCGGGCAAGACCCGGGTGCTGACCCGGCGGATCGCGTACCTGCTGGCCGAACGGGACGTGCATCCCGGCCAGATCATGGCGATCACGTTCACCAACAAGGCGGCCGCGGAGATGCGGGAGCGGGTGAGCGACCTCGTCGGGCGCCGCGCCAACGCCATGTGGGTGTCGACGTTCCACTCCATGTGCGTGCGGATCCTGCGCCGTGAGGCGAAAACACTGGAGATGTCGTCGAGTTTCTCCATCTACGACTCGGACGACACGAAGCGGCTCATCACCCTCGTCGCGCGCGATCTCGACATCGACCCGAAGAAGTACGCGCCGCGCACGCTGGCCGTGAACATCTCGAACCTCAAGAACGAGCTGATCGACCCGGAGACCGCGGTCGCCGACGCGGGCAACGACCTCGAACGCCGCGTCGCCGAGGTCTACGTCGAGTACCAGCGGCGGCTGAACCAGGCCAACGCGTTCGACTTCGACGACCTCATCATGCGGACGGTCGAACTGCTCCAGACCTTCCCGGACGTCGCCGAGTACTACCGGCGGCGGTTCCGGCACGTCCTCGTCGACGAGTACCAGGACACGAACCACGCGCAGTACACACTGGTCCGCGAACTGGTCGGCACCGAGGCGAACGAGGCCGGGATCGAGCCCGCCGAGCTGTGCGTCGTGGGTGACGCGGACCAGTCGATCTACGCCTTCCGCGGGGCGACCATCCGCAACATCGAGGAATTCGAACGCGACTTCCCGAACGCGCGGACCGTTCTGCTGGAACAGAACTACCGCTCGACCCAGACGATCCTGAACGCGGCGAACGCGGTCATCGCGCGCAACCCGAACAGGCGCGCGAAGCGGCTGTGGACCGATTCCGGCGACGGCGAGAAGATCGTCGGCTACGTCGCGGACAACGAGCACGACGAGGCGGCGTTCGTCGCGGGCGAGATCGACGCGCTGGCGGACAAGGGCGAAGCGGACTACTCCGACGTCGCGGTCTTCTACCGCACCAACAACCAGTCGCGGGTGTTCGAGGAAATCTTCATCCGCCTCGGCCTGCCGTACAAGGTCGTCGGCGGCGTGCGGTTCTACGAACGGCGCGAGGTCCGCGACATGCTCGCGTACCTGAGGGTGCTGGCGAACCCGGAGGACACGGTCAGCCTGCGCCGGGTCCTCAACGTCCCCAAACGCGGCATCGGCGACCGTGCCGAAGCGGTCATCGCGACGTATGCCGAGCGGGAGCGCATCTCGTTCGCGCAGGCGCTGCGCGGCGCGGTCAACGGCGAGGTCCCGCTGCTGAACCCGCGGTCGGCCAAGGCGATCACCGGGTTCGTCGAGTTGCTGGACGAACTCGGCGAGGTCGTCGAGAGCGGCGCCGAAGTCGCCGACGTCCTCGAAGCGGTCCTGGAGCGCACGGGCTACCGCGCGGAACTGGAAGAGTCCGACGACCCGCAGGACGCGTCGCGGGTGGAGAACCTGACGGAACTCGTCACCGTCGCGCGGGAGTTCACCGAATTCACCGCCGAGGTCGCCGGTCCGGACGGCGAACTCCCCGAGCCCGACCCGGGCGTGCCGGAGCCGGGTTCGCTGCCCGCGTTCCTGGAGCGGGTCTCGCTGGTGGCGGACGCGGACTCGATTCCCGCCGCCGACGGTGGAGACGACTCCGACGGGCACGACGCGGGCGTGGTCACGCTGATGACCGTGCACACCGCGAAGGGTCTCGAATATCCGGTCGTCTTCGGTACCGGCTGGGAAGACGGGATCTTCCCGCACATGCGAGCGCTCGGTGACCCGACCGAACTGGCCGAGGAACGCCGGCTCGCCTACGTCGCGATCACCCGGGCCAGGAAACGGCTGTACGTCTCCCGTTCGATGGTGCGTTCGGCGTGGGGTCAGCCGCAGATGAACCCGGCTTCGCGGTTCCTCGACGAACTTCCCGCCGACTTGGTCGATTGGCGCAGGCTGGCGCCTTCCTCCTCTTCCGGTGGCTTCGGCTCCTCGGGAGGTTCGCCGCGCGCCGCGACGACGTGGGGCAACCGCGGTGGCGGCTCGTCGTCGCCGTCGAGGTCGACGGGTACGAGCCCGTTCGGCAAGGGCTGGAAGGACACCGTCGCGCTCAAGCTCGACGTCGGCGACAGGGTCAGCCACGACAAGTACGGGCTCGGAACCGTCGTCGCCTGCGATGGCGCCGGGCCCCGGGCCACGGCGACCATCGACTTCGGCGCGGCCGGCAAGGTCCGGCTGATGCTCATCGGCAGCGTCCCGATGGTCAAACTCTAGCTCTGACCTGCGGTTTCCCCGCCGCGACCGAAAACTGTCGGACCCTTCCCGTATACCTGTGTCATCGAACACGAGTTCGATGCGCTGGGGTATGCTGGACAAGCCGGTGTACCCCGATCAGGGGAGGGGGCGCACGGTGTGGACGGGGTCTTGTTTGGGGTTCTCTCGAGTGGGGTACTCGAGTACTTGCGGGGTGTTGAAAAAGGGGCGGGGCCGGATCGGGGTCCGGAACCGCCGGAAGTGCTCAGGCTGGTCGCGGCCTGGCGCGCGTTACTGCGGGCGCACGAACCGGACGGGGCCGGACGGTGCGTCGTATGCGGGCACGCGCGGCGATGGCTGTTCGGGCCGCGGCCAGCCGGGTATCGAAATCTTCTCTCGGGACTTCTCGCCGGATGGCGGCCGATCGAACGGCGCCCGGCGGGTCTCTGCACGGTCTGGCAGATCGCCGTGGGGTACTTCATCCGAAAACTGCCCGACGGCGTGGCATGAGGGCGTTCAGGGCCCGGAAAAACACCTGTGCTCCGAGCCGGAGGACCTACGACGCTTCCCGATGTCCTCAAAGGGGGAAGCGGAGTTCCTGAAGGCGTGCCTGAGCGTCGTTGCCCGGCACGCCCGTGATTCAGGCTGGATCACCGGTGTGGTGAAGGAGTCGCACGGCGGAAAACCGTGCGGTGAAGGGGAGAACGGGGCTCGATCAGCCGACGTTGACGCCACGGGCAGCGAGCCACGGGCGCGGGTCGATCTTCTTCGTGCCGTTCTGCCACACCTCGAAGTGCAGGTGCGGGCCGGTGCTCTGGCCACGGTTGCCGACCTCGGCGATCTCCTCGCCGCACTTGACCTTCTGGCCTTCGCGGACGGAGAACGAGTTCATGTGGCCGTAGACGTGGACGGTGCCGTCGGAGAGCTGGACCTTGACCCAGAGGCCGAAACCACTGGCCGGGCCCGCTTCGATGACCGTGCCGTCGGAGGCCGCGACGATCGGCGTGCCGATCGGGGCCGCGAGGTCGATACCGAGGTGGCTCGTGCCCCACCGGGCACCGAAGCCCGAGGTGAAGGTGCCCTTGGCGGGCATGCAGGTCTTGGGGCGCTTGGCCTCTTCTTCGGCCTTGCGGGCCGCTTCGGCCTCACGCTTCACGCGGGCCTGGGTGATGCTGTTGTTGTCCGAGAGCTTCTGGGCCTCGGCGGAGGCGTTCGCCGACTGGCTGGTCGGCAGCAGCTCGGGGGCGCCACCACCGGCTCCGCCACCGAGGGCGAACGAGGCGCTCGCGTCCTGGGTGCTGGCCAGCGGGGTGACAGCGGCGTCGGAGGATTCCGAAACGGACTTCAGGGTCTGCCCGGCAGCGGCGGCCGCGAAGGCGCCGGCGGCGACGGCCGCGACCACGACACGGCCGCGAAGGGCCGAGGACGGGGGCGACAGTCGGTGCGAGCCCCGGACGCGAACGACCGCACCATCGAGTGCGTTCTCGAGCGCCGGGGAAGGAGCTTGGCCGCCGGGGGAGCGGTGTGAAGCCAAGACGGGGCCTTCCGTGTTCGGGGAGTCGGATCAAGAGCCCGGGCGGGGGAACCCGGTGAAGAACCTCGGGGGTGGTTCGTTCGGTGCTCTCATTCGTGATCTGACTGTAATGGGGACCCGGGGACAGTAACGAAGCGGCACCCCGGTCAGCAAGATCTGGCGGCGCTCTCGGCCGATCGGGCGACGGAGATCTGGCCGTTATCCAGTGAAGATTACCCAAAGTTAGAGCAGGTTTACTCTTAACCTTGTGATTTGCGTTACAAGATCATGCGGCCGTTCGGGGGTACCGAAGGGCCGGAATGGAGGCAAACGAGGGAAATAACCGGTTGCCCGGTGATGTTGAAGGACGCTTGACCGCTCTCAGCCGTGTCCGAGACCTGTGGTGCCCCTGCTGGCGGGCCCGGTCAGGCCCGGCTTGCTAGCGTCGCCGTCGATGACTTCGCGCTCACGGCACCCCGGCGAAACAGCCGGGCAAGCCGCCCCCGGGTCCGCGTCCGCCGAACTTCCCCGGAGCGAACCGGGCGCCCGCCCGCGAGCGCTCCTGCTGTCGGCGGGGCTGGTGTCGGCCGGTGCGGTCGCCCTGGCCGTCGGTGCGCTGATGCCCGTCGTGCGGGGCGGTTCGCCCGGGTTCACCGCCGCTCCGCTGCTGGTCGTGCTGGCTTTGGCGCCCGCGGTGGCCGTGCTCTACGCGGTGTCGACGGGACGTCCGGGGCTCGCGGCCGGACTGGTGCTCGGCCTGACCGCGCTCGCGCCCGGACGGCTGCTGCTGGACCTGCAATTGCTCGCGGACGGATCCCTGGCCTCGCGGCCGGAACTGTTCCTCGCCGACAGGCTGCTCACCTTGCCTCCGGTGGGGCCGGGACTGTGGCCGCTGGTGGCAGGCCATCTGCTCACGCTCGTCGCCGGGGTGTTCGCCGCCGGGACGGCCCGTGACGAGGCGGAGCTGGCGGGCGAACTCGACGGACGGCGCCGCTGGCGGCTCCTCGGGCCCGTGCTCGGCGTGACGGGCGGGATCGGCCTGCTGCTCGCACCGCTCGGTTCGGGCAACGCGTACCTCCTGGCCAAGAACGCCTTCGAGGGTCCGACGGTCGCGATGGCCAGCTACCTGCTGCTGGCCGCGATGCTGCCGCTGACCGTGCTCGTGGCGGTGAGTTCGCCCGCGGCCGGGGTCGGCAAGGGCGGGTTCGCCGGGGCGGGCCTGGCGGCGCTCGCGGTCGGCGTGCCGCCGATGGTCGCGGGACTCGTCGTGGACCGGCTTTCGATCGCGCCGGGCTCGGTGCTGGTGACCGTCGCGGGCCTGGCGCTGGTCGGGCTGGCCTTCACCCGGTTCGACGTCGCGGACGCGGGAGAGGCGGCCACCGGCGACCTGGCCGGTGAGGCCAGGCTGCCCGGGTTGTTCTGGTGGCGGCTGGCCACCGGTGGGCTGGCGTTGTCCGCCGCGGCGGCCGCGGCGGCGGGCGCGCTGACCCCGGTACTGAAGGCCAACGGGCCGACGCCCGTGCCCGAGACACCGGCGCGCTGGCTGTTGCTCGGCGCCGCCATCGTGCTCGCCGTGCCCGCGCTGTTCGTCTTCGTGCCGCGGCTCTCGGCGTTCGCCAGGGGAGTCGTCGCGGCGACGTGGGCCGGTGTCGTGCTCGCGGCGGCCGCGGTACTGAGCGCGGCGCTGGCCGTGACCGAGGACAAGGCGGTGGACCCGGCATCGTTCGGCGTCGACCTGCCGCTGCCGTTGCCGGACAAGGTCGGGTACTCGGCGGCCCAGGGCGTCACGTGGACCTTCATCGCGCTCGCGCTGGCGGCCATGGCCGCGCTCGCCGCCGTGATCACCGGCGTCGTGGAACGCGACGTCACCGACGACGCCGCCGGGATGGACGTCGAGGCGGACGGGCCGCGGGCCGGCGGTGCCGTGCTGACCCCGGTCGTCGCGGCGGCGGTACTCGCGATCGCCGCGTTCGGCACACCGGTGTTCGCCGCGCCCGGCTACACCGCTCCGGGTCTGTGGTCGGACTTCGGCGCGGCGTCATGGGGCCTGCTCGGCGCGCTCGCGGTCGTCCTCGGTCTGTACGCGCTCGTCCCGCGTTCGCGACCGGTCGCGGCGGCGGCCGCGCTGGCCGGTGCCGCGCTGGTGCTCGGCCTGCGCGCGGCGGAATTGCCGCTCGTCGGCTCGGAGCACGACGGCTCTTCGGCGGGGATCGGGTTCTGGCTCGCGCTGGGCGCCGCCGTCGTCTCCCTCGTCGCGGCCGCGATGGCCGTCGCGGGCTCGCGGCGGTCCGCGTGACACGTCGTCTCCTTCGTGTCGTGCTCGCCGAGTTCGGTGTCGGGGAAGGCGCGTCGGTCGCGCTGGGGAGAGCGCTGCGCGACGACGGGGTCGAGGTCGTCTATGCCGGGCGCCTCGACACCACCGAGCAACTACTCCGGACGGTCGAACAGGAGGATCCGGACATCCTCGGCGTCGTGCGTGGCGCGAGTGAACCGGAAGGGCTCGCCGACGCCCTCCCGGACGTCCTTCTCTTCGCGGTCGGTAACGGCCCGAGCGGATTCGACAACGCCTTCGAAAGCCTGGAAGAGGCGGCGAACTGGGTCTCCGGTGTGCGGTCTCACACCGTGGAAAGCCCGTCTGACCGCGTACGGTGACCGACTTCACCAGGTGCGGAGTCCCCTGCTTCTGCGCAGGTCGCTAACCTCGACTGGTCCGACAGCGCGGTCCGGAAACGGACCACCACAGTGGCGTGTCGTCAGGAGACTGGAGTAGTGGACCTCTACGAGTACCAGGCGAGGGATCTCTTCGCCGCCCACGGAGTACCGGTTCTGCCGGGTGCCGTGGCAAACACCCCCGAAGAAGCCAAGGCCACCGCCGAGAAGATCGGCAACCAGGTCGTCATCAAGGCGCAGGTCAAGACCGGCGGCCGCGGCAAGGCCGGCGGCGTCAAGCTGGCCCAGACGCCGGACGAGGCCGCGGAAAAGGCCGAGGCGATCCTCGGTCTCGACATCAAGGGCCACATCACGCGTCGCGTGCTGGTGGCCGAAGCCTCGGACATCGCCGAGGAGTACTACTTCTCCTTCCTGCTGGACCGTGCGAACCGCACCTTCCTCGCGATGGCTTCGGCCGAAGGTGGCGTGGAGATCGAGCAGCTGGCCGTCGAGCGTCCCGAAGCGCTCGCGAAGATCCCGGTCGACGCGATCATCGGTGTCGACAAGGCGAAGGCCGTCGAGATCCTGACCGCGGGCAAGTTCCCGGAGAACGTGGTCGACGAGGCCGCGGACGTCGTCGTGAAGCTCTGGGAGACCTTCGTCTCCGAGGACGCGACCCTGGTCGAGGTCAACCCGCTGGTCCGTGACCCGCAGGACAAGATCATCGCCCTCGACGGCAAGGTCACCCTCGACGAGAACGCCTCGTTCCGTCAGCCGGGCCACGAGGCCCTGGTCGACAAGGACGCGGAGAACCCGCTCGAAGCCAAGGCCAAGGCCAAGGACCTCAACTACGTCAAGCTCGACGGCGAGGTCGGCATCATCGGCAACGGCGCGGGCCTCGTGATGTCCACGCTGGACGTCGTGGCCTACGCGGGCGAGAAGCACGGCGGCGTCAAGCCCGCCAACTTCCTCGACATCGGCGGCGGCGCCTCGGCCGAGGTCATGGCGGCCGGGCTGGACGTCATCCTCAACGACACCGACGTGAAGAGCGTCTTCGTCAACGTCTTCGGTGGCATCACCGCTTGCGACGCGGTCGCGAACGGCATCGTCGAGGCGCTGAAGATCCTGGGTGACGAGGCCTCCAAGCCGCTCGTCGTGCGGCTGGACGGCAACAACGTCGTCGAGGGTCGCCAGATCCTCGCCGACGCGAACCACCCGCTGGTCACCGTGGTGGACACAATGGACAACGCGGCCGACAAGGCCGCCGAGCTCGCCGCGGCAGGTGCGTGAGATGTCGATCTTCATCAACGAGAACAGCAAGGTCATCGTCCAGGGGCTCACCGGCTCCGAGGGCATGAAGCACGCGACCAAGATGCTGAAGTCCGGCACGAACATCGTGGGTGGCGTCAACGCCCGCAAGGCCGGCCAGACCGTCTCCGTCGAGGGCAAGGAACTCACCGTGTTCGGCACGGTCGAGGAGGCCATCAAGGAGACCGGCGCCGACGTTTCGGTCATCTTCGTGCCGCCGAAGTTCGCCAAGGACGCGGTCATCGAGGCGATCGACGCCGAGATCCCGCTCGCCGTGGTGATCACCGAGGGCATCCCGGTGCACGACTCGGCCTACTTCTGGGCGCACGCGGTCGCGACCGGCAACAAGACCCGGATCATCGGGCCGAACTGCCCCGGCGTGATCAGCCCCGGCAAGTCGAACGCGGGCATCATCCCGGCCGACATCACCGGTGCCGGCCCGATCGGTCTCGTGTCGAAGTCGGGCACGCTGACCTACCAGATGATGTACGAGCTGCGTGACATCGGTTTCTCGACCGGTGTCGGCATCGGCGGCGACCCGGTCATCGGCACCACGCACATCGACGCCCTCGAGGCGTTCGAGGCCGACCCCGAGACCAAGGTCATCGTGATGATCGGCGAGATCGGCGGCGACGCCGAAGAGCGCGCCGCTGCCTACATCAAGGACAACGTGACCAAGCCGGTCGTCGGCTACGTCGCGGGCTTCACCGCGCCCGAGGGCAAGACCATGGGCCACGCCGGCGCCATCGTCTCCGGCTCCTCCGGCACGGCCGCCGCCAAGAAGGAGGCCCTCGAGGCCGCCGGCGTCAAGGTCGGGAAGACCCCGAGCGAGACCGCCGTCCTGGCGCGCGAGCTGTACAACAGCCTCTGATCCTTCGGAGACTGAGCTCTTCCCGGCGGGCCGGGCACCACACCGGTGCCCGGCCCGCCTGCTTCTGCCACCGGATCGCGTTTAGCCCGCTAAACGCAGGTCGGGGCCGCGTCGACTTTCGCGGGCTAAACGCGATCCGGCGGGCGCGTCGACTTTCGCGGGCTAAACGTCACGTGGCGGGCAGGGCGACTTTCGCGGGCTAATCGCGAAGTGGGGCTTCGCGAGGGGTTCCGCGGGGAACCCGATCGGGTGTACAGACGTCTCAGAGCCCGAGAAGCGACGTGACCGCGTGCGTGCGCTAGCGTTCGAGCATCACAGCCGCCTCGTTTGTCCCGGGAGTCCCGCGCGCCCCGGGGTGCCGGTCGAACGACAGGAGAGCATTCGGATGTCCTATCCCAGCGGTGGGCCCGGCTACCCCCAGCAGGGTGGCGGCCAGCAACACCCCAACCCCGCGTCGGGGGCCTTCCCTCAGCAGCAGGCGCCGTCACCGGCGGCTCCGCTGAACCTGGCGCTGCTGCTCGCGCTCGCCGTCACGGTCCTCGGCCTGGTGCAGTTCTTCATCGGCTTCTCCGACGAGGCCGACGCCGCCGGACAGGTCTCGATCTTCCTCCTGGTCAGCGGTCTGCTCGCGGCACTGCACGCGCTGCCGCGCGGCCCGAAGACGCTGCCGTTCGCGGCATTGTTCAGCGTCCTCGGCGCGTTCGGCGGCCTGGACCTGATCATCGGCTACGGAAGCGGTCGTGACGAGGTCTCGGTCCCGGGCATCCTCACCGTGGTCCTGATCCTCGGCATCCTGCAGATGCTGGTCGCGGTCGCGGCGCTGCTGTTCGAGCACGACGTCATCAAGCTGCCCGCCGCGAAGCCGCAGCAGGCGCCGCAGGCCCCGTACAGCCAGCAGTTCCCGCAGCAGGGCCCGCAGGGTCCGTTCGGCCAGCAGGGTCAGCAGGGCCCGGCCGCCACCCAGGTCCAGCCGTTCCCCGGCGCGGGCCAGCAGGGGCAGCCAGGTCAGCAGGGCGAGCCGTCCGGTCCGTTCGCGCAGCCGGGCGGATTCCAGCCGCCGGTCACGCAGCCGCCGGGGCAGCAGGCCACGACGTACGCGCCGCAGCAGGGCCAGTTCTTCCAGCAGCCGCCGTCCTCGTCGTCGGAGTCGGGCCAGAACCCGGGTACGCCGCCGGGCGGTTTCGGCCAGCAGAGCTGATCTTTCGAACGTAGAACACCCGCTGTGACTCTCCGTGTCACAGCGGGTGTTTTCGCTTTCCGGGTTACCCGACCGGGTGGGTTGGGCCACGTGCGCCGTTCGGCGGCGGCGTGCCTCACCCGGACGGAGCAGCACGGATGTCATGGTGCGGATCATGAAGATGCTCACCCGCGACGAACGCCCGCCGGGCGAAGAGCCGGTGAGCGACCTCGTCCCCGAGCCGGAGGTGTCCAGGGCGAAGCGGGTTCGGGTGTTGCTCGCCGCGGCCTGCTCGCCCCTGCTCTTCTCCTACACCGTCGTCGCGCTGGTCCTCGCGGTCGTCTCGTTCGCCGCCGACCGGACCCGGTTCTCCGCCACCGGCGCCGTGCTCGCCGCCGGGCCGGGCTGGCTCGCCTCGTGGCAGGTGGAACTCGACCTCGGCGGGCATCCGCTCGGCGTGCTGCCGTTGCTGCCGACGCTCGTCGTCGCCTGGCTCACGGCCAGGGCGGCCACGCGGGCCGTCCGCCGGATCGGTGGCCGGACCCCGGCCGACGCCGTCCCGGTGGTGACCGTGATCGCCGGGGCGCACGCCCTGTTCGGCGTGCTCATCGCCTTGCTGACCGGCGGATCGCCGATCGGCGTCAACCCGCTGACAGCCTTCTGCGTGCCGGGGCTCATCGCCGGATTCGCCGCCGTCGCGGGAATCGCCAAGGTCTGCGGGCTGCCTGCCTCGGTCCGGGACCGGTTCGACCCGGTGGCCGTCCACGGTCTGCGAGCGGGCGCGCTCGGCCTCGCCGCGATGATCGCCTGCGGCGCGGTGGTGTTCACCGTGGCCACCGCCCTCTCGTGGTCCACTGTGGACAGTTTGTTCGAGCCGGGATTCGGCACGAGCTTCGGCATGTTCGTGCTTTCCGTCGCCTATCTGCCGAACGCGGTCGTCGCCGCGTTGTCCTTCACCACCGGGCCGGGTTTTTCGATCGGTTCGCTGACCGTCGGCATGTTCGGCTACCAGGAAGGACGGCTGCCCGGCGTGCCGGTGCTGGCGGGGATCCCGTCGCACCACGCGGTGTGGTGGCCGGCGTTGCTGCTCCTGCCCGCGCTGGTCGGCGCGCTGGTCGGCTGGAAGATCCGCGCGATCGACGAGGATCCGATGCTGCGCATGCGGGCGGTCGCCGTCGCGGGCGCGCTCGTCGCGTTCGGCTGTGTCGTCCTCGGGACCCTCGCCGGCGGCAGGCTCGGCGACGGGCCGTTCGACCCGGTCAGCGTGCCGGTCGGGGTCGCGTCGGTGATCGCGTTCTGCTGGATCGTCATCCCCGGCGGATTCGTCGCGTTCTTCGCCGGAGCGCACGAGCCTCCCGAACCGCCGGGCGAACCCGACGTCGAAATCATCGACGAGGATGTCGCAGTCGAGCCCGAAGTGGCGGAGCCCGCAGAAGAAGTGGAAGAAGCCGAAGCCGAGCTCGACGAAGAATTCGACGAAGAGGCCGAAGAGGAACTCGCCCGAGAACTGGGTGAGACCCCAGCGGATTCGGAGCCCGAACCCGAGCCCGAGCAGGACGTCGCTGTGACCGAGTCCACCGACGGGTCCGGCGACGAAAGCGCGCCCGGCGGCGACCGTTAGGGTTGTCGCGACCAGGTGAAGCGCCGTACGCCCGAGTGCGTACCGCCGTGGCAAGGAGCCCGTTCTGGCTAGTCGGTTGGACCTGCCCACTCCGGTGAAGCTCGTCGTCCTCGCGTCCGGTTCCGGCACGCTGCTGCAAGCCGTGCTCGACGCGGTCGAAAAACCGAACTTCCCGGCGAAAGTGGTCGCCGTCGGCGCGGACCGCACCGGGATCGAAGCGCTCACCCGGGCCGAACGCGCGGACGTGCCGTCGTTCACCGTGCGGATGGCCGACCACCCGGATCGCGCGGCGTGGGACAAGGCGATCACCGAAGCCGTCGCCGCCTATCAGCCGGACCTGGTCGTCTCGGCGGGGTTCATGAAGATCCTCGGCGCCGAATTCCTCGCGCGGTTCCCCGGCCGCGTGATCAACACGCATCCGGCGTTGCTGCCGTCGTTCCCCGGCGCGCACGCCGTGGCCGACGCGCTGGCGATGGCGGTCAAGGTCACCGGGTCGACGGTTCATTTCGTCGACGCCGGAGTCGACACCGGGCCGATCATCGCGCAGGAGCCGGTGATCGTGGAGTCCGACGACGACGAGCACGTCCTGCACGAGCGGATCAAGGCCGTGGAACGCAGGCTCCTGGTGGAAACGATCGAAAAACTCGGCCGGAGCGGGTGCGCGGTCGAGGGACGAAAGGTGAGGTTTTCGTGAGTACCGCACAGGGACAGCGTCCCGTCCGGCGCGCGCTGATCGGCGTCTCCGACAAGGCCGGACTGCTGGAGCTCGCCACCGGGCTGCACGCGGCGGGTGTCGAGATCGTGTCGACCGGTGGCACGGCGAAGGTCATCGCGAACGCCGGGGTGCCGGTGACGCCGGTCGAGGAGGTCACCGGGTTCCCCGAGTCCCTCGACGGCCGGGTCAAGACGCTGCACCCGCGGGTGCACGCGGGCCTGCTCGCCGACCGCGACCGCCCGGAGCACGTCGAGCAGCTCAAGCAGCTGGACATCGCGCCGTTCGACCTGCTCGTGGTCAACCTGTACCCGTTCAGCCAGACCGTCGCGTCGGGTGCGAGCCCGGAGGACTGCGTCGAGAACATCGACATCGGCGGTCCGGCGATGGTGCGCGCCGCGGCGAAGAACCACAACAGCGTCGCCGTCGTGGTCGACCCCTCCCGCTACGAGTGGGTGCTGGAACGCGTCGCCGCCGGCGGTTTCGAGCTTGCCGACCGCAAGCGGCTCGCCGCGCAGGCCTACGCGCACACGGCGGCGTACGACACCGCCGTCGCCGCGTGGTTCGCCAACGCCTACGCGCCCGCGGACGACTCCGGCTTCCCGGACTTCACCGGCGCTTCGTGGGAGCGCGGCGACGTGCTGCGCTACGGCGAGAACCCGCACCAGAAGGCCGCGCTGTACAAGCACTGGCGGCCGGGCCTCGCGCACGCCGAACAGCTGCACGGCAAGGCCATGTCGTACAACAACTACGTCGACACCGACGCCGCGCGCCGCGCCGCCTACGACTTCGACGCCCCGGCCGTCGCGATCATCAAGCACGCCAACCCGTGCGGCATCGCGGTCGGCGAGGACATCGCCGAGGCGCACCGCAAGGCGCACGCGTGCGACCCGGTTTCGGCCTACGGCGGGGTGATCGCGACCAACCGGCCGGTGAGCCGCGAGGCCGCCGAGCAGATCTCCGAGGTGTTCACCGAGGTCGTCCTGGCGCCGGACTTCGACGCCGAGGCGCTGGAGATCCTGCAGCGCAAGAAGAACGTGCGGCTGCTGAAGCTGCCCGCGATCACGTCGCCGGATCCGATCGAGTTCCGGCCGATCTCCGGCGGCATGCTGGTGCAGACCGTCGACACGATCGCCGCCGAGGGCGACGACCCGGCGAACTGGACTCTCGCGACCGGGGCGCCCGCCGACGAGCGGACGCTGGCCGACCTCGAGTTCGCGTGGCGTTCGCTGCGCGCGGTGAAGTCGAACGCGATCCTGCTGGCGAACGACGGCGCGACCGTCGGCGTCGGCATGGGCCAGGTCAACCGGGTCGACTCCTCGCGGCTCGCGGTCTCGCGGGCGGGCGAGCGGGCGAAGGGCTCCGTCGCCGCTTCGGACGCCTTCTTCCCGTTCCCGGACGGGCTCGAGGTCCTGCTGGAGGCCGGGGTCCGCGCCGTCGTCCAGCCGGGCGGGTCGATCCGCGACGCCGAGGTCATCGCCGCCGCCGAGGCCGCCGGGGTCACCCTGTACCTCACCGGCACGCGCCACTTCGCCCACTAGCCCGACCTGCGTTTAGGGGGCTAATCGCGATCTGGCGACGGACTTGCGTTTAGCCCCCTAATCGCGATCCGGGGGTGCCCGTGGACCGCGCCGTGGGCATTCCCGGTGCCCGCCCCCGGCCGCCGTGCCATGCTGACCGCGTGTCGCCTTTAGCGGGCTAAACGCGATCTGGGCACCGACCTGCGTTTAGCCCCCTAATCGCGACGCGGAGCGTACGCAAGGATCGGTAGGAGGATCGGTGCACCAGCCGCCGCAGGGGTACGGCCAAGGGCCGGGGCATGGCCCGCCACCTGGGCCGGGAGGCCAGCCGGGCTACGGCCGGCAGCCGGGTTACGGGCCGCCTCAGCCAGGCGGACCGGGCTACGGGCAGCAGCCCGGATACGGCCAGCAACCCGGGTATGGCCCGCCTCCCGGGTACGGCCCGCCCGGCTACGGCCAGCCGCCCAAGAAGAAAAAGACCGGGCTGATCGTCGGCCTGATCGTGGGCGGCGTGGTGCTGCTCGGCCTGGGCATCCCCGGCGGCATCTTCGCGTCGGAGTACTACTCGTCGGTCGGCAAGGCACCGGTCTCCGAGCAGCCGCCCGCCGAGTGCGCGATCTCCCCGGACGTCCTGAACAAGACGCTCATGACCAGCTTCCAGGGCTCTCGCGAGAACGAGATCAAGGCGCTGGAGATCGTCACCAAGCAGCGTGGGTGCGCCTGGCTGGCACCGGACGGCGACAACGTCCACGACCGCGCCCTCCAGGTCACGATCTATCGCCACGAGGGGCCGGACGCCGAGAAGCGCGCGGCGGAGGCGTCTCCCGGGTCGGCCGCGCCGTCCGAGCGCCAGCAGCAGGTTCAGGGCATCGGGGACAAGGCGGTCCTCGTCTCCCTCGACACCGACAGCGCCTTCAGCGGTGCCGAACTGCGTTTCACCCAGGGTGTGTACGTCGTCATCGTCACCTACAAGGGCTGGGACAAGGGGTTCTTCACGAACTCGCCGATCCCGCCGGCGGAGTCCGCCGAAGCGGCGAAGTCCGTCGGCGCCGACATCGTGAAGAAGCTGCCCCGCTAGGCGTACAGACCGTTCAGCCAGGCCGTCCACGCCTTCTCGGCCTTGTCCAGGTCGGCGTCTTCGGCGAACAGGTGGTGCCCGATGCCGACAGGCCGGCCCCAGACGTTCCGGCCGTAGAAGCGGTACAGCGCGTCTTCCGTCCGGATGCCGATGAAGGCCGACGTCAGGTAGTCGACGACGCCTTCGATCGTGCCGACGCCCGGCACCTCGAAGCGCACCTGGTCGCCCGCGAGTGTCGCGCCGATCGCCCTCCGCACGACCTCGAACGCTTCGGGAGCCTTCGACGTTTCGGGCGCGTCGGTCTTGAAGTACTTCACCTCCCGCCGGTTGAAGTGCGTCAGGTACTCGCCCAGCGAGTGGTAGTAGAACGCCGTGTGCCGCTTGCACGCGTCGTACTCCACGTCGAAGTCGTCGAGGACCGTGTTGTGCTCGTAGCGCAGATACGTGCCGCCATCCTTCGGTTCGAGGACGTATTCGAGCGTGTTGAACCAGCCGTTCTCGTCTTCCGCGTAGGTGACGAAGCGTTGTGACGGCTTCCAGACCGTCACCATGCCGCCGTTCGGGGTGAGGCCGGACTCGGCGCCGCCGTCGCGCGGTTCGTACCGGATCGGCCAGAGCCAGCCGCCGCTGCCTGTGGTGATCGCCGCCCAGGTGTCGGCGGGCGTAGTGGGCATGAAGCCCTCGAAGCGGACCTCGGATTCCTTCGCCATGTCTGTCCCTTTCTCGTGTGCCTTCACAGACGCGACGCCTGGCCAGGGCCCGTTTCGACAACCGGATCGCGTTTAGCCCGCTAAAGGCGACGTGACCCAGGTCACATATCGCGAGTGTCGAAGCGCGGGGGACGGCGGCGTCCCCGGGACGTCCGCGAAGAAAGCGACCCGAGGAGAGCGACATGCAGCAGAGCACGATCGACGAGATCCTGAACCGCCCGCTCAGCCAGGAGCTCCTGGCCCGCGACCTGGCCCGGCTGGCCTACACCGCGCTCGACGGCACGCCGCGGTCGATCCCGATCGGCATCCACTGGAACGGCAGGGAGATCGTCATGTGCACCCCGACGAACGCGCCGAAGCTGGCGTCGTTGCGCCGCAACCCCGCGGTCGCCCTGACCATCGACACCGAATCGCACCCGCCGAAGATCCTGCTCCTGCGCGGCACCGTCGAGCTGGACTACGTCGACGGCATCCCCGACGAGTACCTGCAGTGGAGCGGCACCTACGAGATGACACCCGAGCAGCGGGTCGAATGGGAGGCGAACGTGCGGTCGCTCTACGACGGCATGGTCCGCGTCGTGGTGACCCCGACCTGGGTCAAGCTCATCGACTTCGAGAACACTCTGCCCACCGCCGTCGAAGAACTCATGCGCCGTCAGAGCGCCTGAAAGGAAACCGGTCATGAAACTCGAACACGTCGGCGTCGTCGTCCACGATCTCGAAGCGGCCAAGGCGTTCTTCACCGCGCTCGGTCTCGAACTGGAAGGCGAGGTGTCGCTCAAAGGCGACACGGTCGATCGCCTCACCGGGCTCGACGACGTCCGGACCGACCTCGCCATGATGCGGACGCCGGACGGCCACGGCGGGCTGGAGCTGATCAAGTACCAGGCGCCGAGGCGGGACGGCCATTCCCGCGTGCCGATGAACACGCCCGGCATCCGTCATTTCGTGTTCTCGGTGGAGGACATCGAGGACGTCCTCGAGCGGTTGCGCTCGCATGGCGGCGAGCTCGTCGGCGAGCTGGTGCAGTACGAGGACAGCTACCGGCTCTGCTACGTCCGCGGCCCGGAAGGGATCACCGTCGAGCTCGCGGAAGAGCTCGTACGCCGGGAAGCGTAGCGGAGAAGCCGCGTCTCGACGGATTCCCGCGAAGCCCCGCGCTGCCAGCATTTCCGCCATGACGTTGACAGGAATCCTGGCCGCCGCGCTGATCGTCACCGGCGCGCCCGCCCTCGCCACGGACGACGTCCGGGTGCACACCGGAGTGATCGACGGCGCCCGGTACCGGGTCGAGGTGCCTTCGGACTGGAACGGCAAGTTGTTGCTGTACAACCACGGGATCTACCCACCGGGTTACGTTCCCGAGGAGATCGAGCTCGCCAACCGGCAGGAGGCGAAACCCGTTCTCCTCGGCGAGGGATACGCGCTGGCCGCGTCGCTCTACAGCAAGCCGAACGGCTTCTCGGCCCGTGAAGCCGTGCACGATCAGACGGCGCTGCTGTCCTGGTTCGACCGCAACGTCGGCCGCCCGGCGCAGGTGCTCACCTGGGGAGCTTCCGGCGGCGGCCTCAACGCGGTCCTGCTGGCCGAACGGCTTCCGCGGCGGATCGACGGCGCGCTGGCGATGTGCGGTCCGGTCGCGGGCGGCTCCGCGTTGTTCGGCCAGGCGCTGGACCTCGGGTTCGCGGTCCGGACACTGCTGGCGCCCGAACTGGAGGTCGCCCGCATCGCCGACCCGGGGGCGAACCTGGCGAAAGCCCATCAGGCGATCGCGAAGGCGCTGGAGTCACCCGATGGACGGGCACGGCTCGCCCTCGCCAACGCGTTCGCCGACGTCCCCGGCTGGTCGACGGCGCACCGTCCGCGCTCCGCCGACGTCGCCGAGCAGATCCGGCAGCAGACGGAGTTCGTCGAGGCGGTCTACGACCAGTTCGCGTGGGGCGCTCATCGGGCCGATCTGGAGACGCGGGCCGGCGGGAACCCGACCGGGAACACCGAGGTGGACTATCGCGGCCTGCTCGCGCGGTCGAGTGAACGCGGCCTCGCGTACCAGGCCTACCGGGACGCGGGGCTGGACCTCGGCGCCGATCTCGCCAAGCTCGCCGCCGCGCCCCGCGTCCAGGCCGACGACGTCGCCGCCCGGTGGCTCGCCCGCGTCGGGACACCGACGGGACGCGGTCATCAGCCCGTCGTCACGTTGCACCCGATCGGCGACGGCGTCGCCCCCGAACACGAGCGGACCTACGGTGACAGCGTCGATTCCGGGCGGATCCGGCAGCTGTACGTGAACCGGGCCGGGCACTGTCAGCACACCGCCGCCGAGGAACTGACGGCGTTGCGGGTGCTGCGGGACCGCGTCGAAACCGGGCGCTGGTCGTCGACGTCGCCGGAGCGGTTGAACGCCGAGGCGAACCGGTTCGGGCCGGAACTCCGCTTCCTCTACGACTGGCTGCACGGTGAACAGGGCACCGCCGCCCCCGCTTTCCGGCGGTATCACCCGGCCCCGTTGCCGCGCGTGGCTTGACGCTCAGCCGTCGACGGGATGGCTCGCCTGGAAGGCCAGCCTCCCGTCGGCATCCGCCGCGATCCGGTCGAGCAGGTCGTCCAGTGCCAGGAAGACCTCCCACGACGGCTGTCCGCTCGCGACGGTCAACCGGTCGACCAGCAGCTGTTCGAGATCGGTGACCCGCTTCGCCTTCCACACCTTGTCCGCGACGCTCACGAGCAGGTCCTCGACGCCGACGTCCGCGCTCCAGGCGGCGTGTGTCCGCGCGAACCGGGCCCGGTTCACCTCGATTCCTTGGGAGACAAGGAGTTCGTAACCGGCCTGCTCGTGCGCGGAGCCGGGCCCGGACAGCTCTTCGCGGTGGATCGTCTTGCCGATGTCGTGAACGGCCGCGCCGAACAGGGTCGCTTCGCGGTCGAATCCCGCTTCCGGATGCCGCTTCTCCATCCAGTCGGCCAGCGAGCGGGCGACGTCGTGGACCGCGCGCAGATGCGCGGCCAGCCGCGGGGGAGCGGACAGTTCCTCCAGCAGCGCGCTCACTTCGTCCGGCAGAGGGCGGAGTGGCGGCTCGCCGGGGTCAGTCAGGGCGCGGCGCAGGGCTGGCGAGGGCATGGCGTCCAGAATGACAGAAACTCCCGCTCATTCCCCGTGGTAGCGCAGGCCGGTGCGCTTGAGGACGACCCAGCGCTCACCGGGCCGGTCCGCGACGACCGGATACCACCTCGGGGCGACGGCGGCGGTCAGTTCGTCACCCCGCTCGATGAGCGAACCCACCGCGGGTTCACCCACCACGATGAGCGCGGACCAGTCGACGTGGGCCAGCAGGTCGTCCTCGGTGACCCCGAACCGGTCATCCAGCAGGGTGACCAGGTCGTGCCCGGTGTCCGGGCCGGAGACGACTTCTTCGACGTCGGGTACCCCGTCGATGTCGACGTCGCTCTCTTCGAACTCGTCGTCTTCTTCGTCCTCATCCTCTTCATCTTCTTCGTCGTCTTCGCGCTCTTCGGACCACACGTGGTGGTCGAGCCGCGAGATGGCGTTGCTCAGGTCGAAGGCCTGCTCGTCGGTCATGAACAAGGTCACGGTGTGGCCGTCGGTCAGCGTGAACGTCAGTTCCGCCTCCGGGTAGCCACTGGTGCCGGGTTCCGCTTCGACCATGCCGGCGACGGTCCCGGCCAGCGCCGTGGGTGCCGGGCTCGTGTGCCAGTCCAGTGACGGCAGATTCGCGGCCATCTCCAGGACGCAGGTCGCGGCGGTCCAGAACGCCTCCTTGTCCCGGAAGTCCTTGCGGCTGCTGGTCAGCGTCCGGCCGCCGCCGAGCGGTTCGGTGCGGGCGTCCACCTGGCCACGCCCGGTCCCGTTCTCCCAGATCGCGGTGACCGTGACCCGGTTGGCCAAGCGTTTGCGGTAGTTCTCGATGTGGCCCTCCCTGGCGAGTTCCCAGCCGTTCACCGTCTCGGGCCAAGCGTCGTTCACTGCGATTTTCCTTTCCGGCGTGGGGATTCCCGCTCTCGGACGTGACAGGTCCGGTGATCGTTCCCGCCTCGCTTGACAACCGCCTCGACACCCGGTCTACTGGAGTTATCGAACACGCGTTCGAAGCGCCGCCTTCCCCGTGGTGCGTCCAGCGCCGTCCACAAAGGACGGTCTAGATGTCGTGGGGAGGGTCCGGTGACAGCGGAGGTGGTCGAGGCACGGGCCTTGCCGTTGGCGAGGCTGGCGGCCTTGCCGGGAGTGAGCACGGCCAGTGGCGTGGCTTCCGCGGCCGAACACGCGAGGACGACGGGAAGGGTGCTCCCGGTGTCCCCGGCGTTGTCCGGTCTGCTGCCCGCCGCGGGGCTCCGGCGCGGGAGCACCGTTTCGGTGCTGGGGTCCACGTCACTGATGCTCACCCTGCTGGCCGCCGCGACCGCCGGCGGTGCGTGGGCGGTCGCGGTCGGCCTGCCCACGCTCGGGGTGGTCGCCGCCGCGGAACTCGGGGTCGAGGTGGGCAGGCTGGCGCTGGTCCCCCGTCCTGGCGTCGAGTTCCCGGCGGTGACCGCGGCCCTGCTCGACGGCTTCGATCTCGTGGTCGTCGGTCCGGGATTCGCCCGGCCCGACGTGGCGAGACGGCTGTCCGCCCGTGCTCGCAACCGTGGTTCGGTCCTGCTCTCACTGGGTTCCTGGCCCGGTGCGGAGGTCGAACTGAGCTGTCGTCGCTCGCGCTGGACGGGGCTCACCGGCGACGGCGCGGGCTACCTGCGCGCTCGTGAGGTGGAGGTGCGGACGGGTGGCCGGGGTGCGGCCGCCCGGCCGATGTCGGCGTTGCTGCGGTTTCCCGGTGAGGGCGAGGTCCGGAAAGCGGACTTCCCCGCGCCGGCCACGGTGGTCACGGCGGCCACGGCGAGGTGGGGGACGGCGTGAACCCACCTCTGCGCATGCTGGTGCTGTGGTGCCCGGACTGGCCCGCGGTCGCCGCCGCGGCCGTCGCGGGCGAGCCCGTCGGCCGCCCGGCCGCGGTCTTCTCGGCGAACCGCGTGGTCGCCTGCACCGCGGTCGCCCGAGGGTTCGGCGTCCGTCGCGGGATGCGGCGGCGCGAGGCCCAGTCCTGTTGCCCGGAGCTGGCGGTCTTCGGCGAGGACGACGGCCGTGACGCCCGGCTCTTCGAGTCGGTCGCGCGGGCGGTGGAGGAGCTGGCCGTCGGCGTCGAGGTGGTACGCCCGGGGATCGTCGCCGTCCCGGTCGACGGCGCGGCCGGGTACTTCGGCGGCGAGCACGGCCTCCTCGAACGACTGGTGGACGAGGTGTCCGTGGCGGCGGGAGTGGAATGCCAGGTCGGTGTCGCCGACGGCTTGTTCGCGGCGACGCTCGCCGCCCGTCGTTCGACGATGGTCGATCCCGGTGGGACGGCGGAATTCCTGGCCCCGCTGCCCGTCCGCGAACTCGACCAGCCCGAAGCCGGCCGAACCGAGCTGGTCACTTTGCTCAAACAGCTCGGTCTTCGCACGTTGGGCGCCTTCGCGGCGCTCGACGAAAGCGACGTCTCCGCGCGGTTCGGCATGGAAGGCGTGCTCGCGCACCGGCTGGCGCGGGGGTGGTCCGAGCGACCGCCGTCGCGTCGTCGTCCGCCACCGGAACTTTCGCTCGCGAAGGCGTTCGATCCGCCGATCGACCGGATCGACGCCGCCGCGTTCGTGGCGAAAGGACTCGGCGAACGTTTCCACGCCGGGCTTTCCGCGCACGGCCTGGCCTGTACCCGCCTCGGCATCTACGCCACCACCGAGACCGGGGAACAACTCGGCCGGGTGTGGCGCTGCGCCGAACCGCTCACCCCGCTCGGCGTCGCGGACAGGGTGCGCTGGCAGTTCGAAGGCTGGCTGAAAGTCCGGGACACCTCGGCGCGGCCCCGGTCCGGTGTCGTCCGGCTGCGGCTGGAGCCGGAGGAGACCGTCGAAGGCCGGTCGCTGCAACTCGGGTTGTGGCAATCGGGGGCGACGGGCACGTTGCGCCCGGCCACCGAGGACGAGGGCCTGTCCGGCGAGCGGGCCGGTCGTGCCCTGGTGCGGGTACAGGGGTTGCTCGGCCCGGAGAGCGTCTTCACCGCGGTGCTCGACGGCGGCCGCGGCCCCGCCGAGCGTGTCCGGCTGGTGCCGTGGGGCGACAGACGGGAGAAGTCCGCGCAGGCGGACGCGAACTGGGCGGGGAGGCTCCCGTCACCCTCCCCGGCGACGGTGTTCGCCCGGCCGGTGCCCGCCCAGGTGCTGGACGAGAACGGGCGCGTCGTGGAGATCACGGCGCGGCGCCGGGTCACCGCCGCGCCGTTCCTCGTGGGTTTCGAGGGCGAAGAGCCGCGCGAGGTCCTCGCCTGGGCCGGGCCGTGGCTGGTCGGCGTCCGGGCAGGGGCGGGGCACGCGCGGTCGGGGACCCGGGTCCGGTTGCAGGTGCTGCTGGCCGACGGGCGTGACGCAGAGGAGGCGGTACTGCTCCGCTTCGAAAACCACCGGAATCCGATGTGGACACTGGAAGGGAAGTACGACTGAACATGGACGAGGAGTACACGCGGCTGGTGCGGCGCTGGCTGGAGGAACCGGCCATCCCGGTGCAGCGTGCGGAGCTGGATACGGCCTGGGCGGCGTGCGTCCCGCGGGCGGAAGTGTTCGTCCCCGCGCCGAGACGTTCGATCGAGAACCGGTGACCGATGGGCTGGAACAATCCTCCGCGGCCGTGGAAGGACCTCGCCCGCGAGCTCGCGGGCGAGGTCCAGCCCGGCGACGGCGGTGACAGCCCGGCTTGGAGCGCCAAACGCGAGGGCTATCTGCGGCCCCCGGACCTGACAGGGCAGATCGGTGAGGACGACGGAGCCACCGCGCGCCGGGTGCCGTACGCCGAATTGCACTGCCATTCGAACTTCAGCTTCCTCGACGGGGCGAGCCATCCCGAGGAACTGGTGGAGGAGGCCGCGCGACTGGGGCTGGACGCGATCGCGCTCACCGACCACGACGGCATGTACGGCGTGGTGCGCTTCGCCGAGGCGGCCAGGGAACTGGGCGTGCACACCGTCTTCGGCACCGAGCTCAGCTTCGGCCTGTCCGGACCGCAGAACGGGTTCGCCGATCCCGAGGGCGAGCACCTTCTCCTGCTGGCCAAGCAGAAGGACGGCTACCTGAGCCTGAACCGTGCGATCACCGCCGGTCAGCTGTACGGCTTCGACAGGGAGTCGTTGTCGCCCAAGGAAAGGGCGGAGAAGGGCAGGCCGGTCTACGACCTGCGCGCGGTCGCCGAAGAGGTCGACGGGAAGTGTGTCGTGCTCACCGGCTGCCGCAAGGGCGCGGTGCGCAAGGCGCTCGTCACCGAAGGCCCCGCCGCGGCCGTCGAGAGGCTGAAGGAGCTCATCGACTGCTTCGGCAGGGAAAACGTCTACGTCGAACTCATCGACCACAGCCTTCCCTTGGACAGTACGCACAACGACCTGTTGAGCGAGATGGCCCGGGAGTTCGGGCTTCCGACGGTGGCGACCACGGCCGCGCACTACGCCCGGCCGGAACGGGCCCCGCTCGCCGACGCGCTCAGCGCCATCCGCGCCCGGCGCGGACTGGAGGACATGGAGGGCTGGCTGCCCGCCGCGGGGACGGCGTTCCTGCGGTCGGGAGAGGAGATGGCCGAGATCTTCAAGCGGTACCCGGGCGCGGTGCAGCGGGCGGCGCTGCTCGGCCGGGAATGCGCGTTCGAACTCCACCACATCGAGCCGAAGCTGCCGCCGTTCGACGTGCCGGAGGGGCACGACGAAGCGTCGTATTTGCGTCATCTCACCAAGGAAGGCGCGAAGGAGCACGAGAAGAACAAGGACGAGGACTACCGCGAGAAGGCCCGGAAACTGATCGACCACGAACTGGACATCATCGAAGAACTGGGTTTCCCCGGGTACTTCCTGATCGTCTGGGACATCGTGCGGTTCTGCCGGGTGAACAAGATCCTCTGCCAGGGCCGGGGTTCGGCCGCGAACTCGGCGGTCTGCTACGCGCTCGGCATCACCAAGGTCGACGCCGTGCGCTACGGCTTGCTCTTCGAACGGTTCCTCGCCCCGGATCGCGACGGCTATCCGGACATCGACCTCGACATCGAGTCCGATCGCCGCGAGGAGGCGATCCAGTACGTCTACCGGAAATACGGTCGGCTGAACACCGCGCAGGTGGCGAACGTGATCACCTACCGGGCGCGGTCCGCGGTCCGGGACGCGGCGCGGGGGCTGGGGTACTCGCCCGGCCAACAGGACGCCTGGAGCAAGCAGATCGACCGCTGGGGCGCGTTGCGGGCCACGGAGAAGGACCACGATCACGACATCCCGGAAGAGGTCGTGGAACTCGCTTGCGCGCTCGAAGACTTCCCCCGGCATCTCGGCATCCATTCCGGCGGGATGGTGATCTGCGAACAGCCGGTGAGCGAGGTGGTGCCGATCGAATGGGCGAGGATGGAGAACCGCAGTGTCGTGCAGTGGGAGAAGGACGACTGCGCCGCCGCGGGATTGGTCAAATTCGATCTGCTCGGGCTCGGGATGTTGTCGGCCCTGCATTATATGATCGACCTTGTTCACGACCACAAAGGGGAAGAGGTCGACATCTCCGAATTGGATCTCAAGGATCAGAACGTCTACGAAATGCTCTGCCGCGCGGACGCGATCGGCGTCTTCCAGGTGGAGAGCCGCGCTCAGCTGGCGACCCTGCCTCGCTTGCGCCCCAAGAAGTTCTACGATCTGGCGGTCGAGGTCGCGCTCATCCGGCCCGGTCCGATCCAGGGTGGTTCGGTGCATCCCTACATCCGGCGCAAGAACGAGCAGGAGAAATGGGATTTCGACCATCCGAAACTGGAGAACGCGCTGAAGAAGACCCTCGGCGTCCCGTTGTTCCAGGAACAGATGATGCAGATCGCCCTCGACGTCGCCGATTTCACCCCGGCGGAAGCGGACCAGTTACGGCACGCCATGGGCGCCAAAAGGTCCGAGCAGAAGATGGAACGGCTCAAACGGCGTTTCCTCGAAGGTGCCGCGAAGAACGACATCGAGGGGGAGCTCGCCGAGAAGATCTTCGGCAAGCTCAAGGCGTTCGCGAATTTCGGCTTCCCGGAGAGCCACGCGCTGAGTTTCGCTTTGCTGGTGTTCGCGAGCGCGTACTTCAAGTACTACCACCCGGACGCGTTCCTGGCGGGTTTGCTGCGCGCCCAGCCGATGGGGTTCTACTCGCCGCAGTCGCTCGTCGCCGACGCGCGGCGGCACGGGGTGCGGGTGCTCGGCCCGGACATCAACGCGAGTCTCCCGCACGCGACGCTGGAACCCTTGCCGGAAGGGGGAGAACTGCTCGCCGTACGGGGCGGTCTGTCCACCGTGCGGATGATCGGTGAGAACCTGGCGAAGGAGATCGTCGGGGAAAGGGATCGCGGCGGCCCGTTCGAGGATCTGCCCGAGGTCGCCCGGCGGGTGCGGCTGACCACGCCGCAGGTCGAGGCGCTGGCCGCGGCCGGCGCGTTCGGGTGTTTCGGTGAGAGCAGGCGAAGCGCGCTCTGGGCCGCGGGCGCGGTCGCCGACGAAAGCCTGGAGAAACTGCCGGGACTCACCACCGGGGCCAAGGCGCCGATGCTGCCGGGGATGGACGCGATCGACGTCGCGGCCGCGGACGTCTGGGCCACCGGGGTGTCGCCGGACAGCTTCCCGACCCAGTTCGTCCGGGAGAGCCTCGACGAACTCGGTGTCGTCACGGCGGCGGGCCTGCGCGAAGTCCCGCACGGCACGCGGGTGCTGACCGGCGGCGCGGTGACCCATCGCCAGCGGCCGGCGACCGCGGGCGGCGTCACCTTCATGAACCTCGAAGACGAAACGGGGATGATCAACATCATCTGCACGATGGGTGTGTGGCAGCGCTATCACCGGGTCGCCCGCGGCAGTCCCGCGTTGCTGGTCCGCGGCGTGGTCGAGCGCACCGGCGAGGTGGTGAACGTCCTCGCCGAACAGATCCGGCACCTGCCGCTGCGGATCACCGCCAAGTCCCGTGACTTCCACTGAAACCTCTTGACGATCACCCGGGGGCCGTGCTGAAGTTCCCCCAGCGTCGCAGTGCACCCGGCAAAGAGACCGTCGCGGGCATGGAGGCGCCGGACCATGGGAAATCATGGAAACCCCTTCTCGGACGAACGGCCGGTTGACGGCGTTCGGAAAACAACTCGTTCAAGTTCACGACTGGTTGCGTAAAGAGCTGGCCTTGCTGCACGACGACCTCGGGTCGGTCGCGGAGGGGCGTGCCGAGCGGCTGCGCGATCTCCGGGCGCATTGCCTCACCTTCTGCTCGGCGCTGACAAGGCATCACACCGGCGAGGACGGCGGCGCTTTCCTTGTGCTGGCGGACAAATTCCCCGAATTGCGGCCGTCGCTCGAAGAGCTCGCGCACGACCACGGGGTGATGACCGGGATCATCGAACGGCTCGAAGAGCTGGTCGCCGGTGTCGGCCCCGGGTCGACTCAGGACGAGATCCTCGACGTCCAACGGGAACTGGACGGCCTCACCGCGATCATGGAGACGCATTTCCGCTACGAAGAGAAGCGGATCGTCGAGGTGCTCGACTCGCTGGACATGCCGGAGTGGCAGGAAACGAAGCCTTCTTTCCTGCTGAAATCGCATTAGGACACGATCTGTCCTATACGGGTTCTAGCGTTCTTCCCATCGCACCAGGACGACTGAGGAGAACTCCGATGAGCAACCCGATCCCCGACGGCTACAACTCGGTCACCCCGTGGATCATCTCGCGTGACTCCGCGGGCGTGATCGACTTCCTCAAGCGCGTCTTCGACGCCGAGCCGATGGGCGAACCGGTGTACGTCGAGGGCGGGAAGATCGGGCACGCCGAGGTCCGGATCGGTGACTCGGTCGTCATGTTGTTCGACGCGCAGGACGACTGGATCGAAACCCCGGCGTATCTGCGGCTCTACGTCGAGGACAGTGTGGAGACGCAGCGACGGGCCATCGAGGCGGGCGCCAAGGAGGTCACGAGGCAGACCGAACTCTTCTTCGGCGACCGCGTCGGCCGGGTGCTCGACCCGTTCGGCAACCTGTGGTGGATCCAGACCCGGCTGGTCGACCTCGACTATCCGGAGATGGAGCGCCGGATGAACGACCCGAAGTTCATCGAGGCCATGAACTACGTGGCGAGCGCGAAGATCATCCCGAGCCGCTGAATTCGGTAGGGTGGTGGTCGCGACGCGGAGGTGAGCCGGTGGATCACCACCCACTCCGGGGCAACCCCGGGGAGCACGAAGTCAGCGAGACAAGGCGTCCCGCGCGAGAGCGGCATGCTTCGCGTGCGTGTCCGCGCGGATGACAGGAGAAAGAGTCATCTCCGCGTCGCCCATCGAACCCCTGCCCGTCTGGCGGTGGCAGGTCGCCCGCTGGACGACGTTCGACGAGTGCGCCGCCGCACTCGACCTGACACCCGGCGAACTCTCCTGGTTCGCCGACGCGAAAAGCTGGAACAGGCGCGCGGCCGAACCGATCCGGCACTACGGCTACCGCTGGATCCCGACGGCTTCGGGCGGGGTGCGGCTCATCGAGCGGCCGAAACCGCGGATCGCCGAACTCCAGCGCCGGATCGTGCGGCACGTCGTCGAGGCGCTGCCGGTGCACGAAGCCGCGCACGGGTTCCGGCGCGGACGGTCGCCCCTGACCTGCGCCGCGCCGCACGCCGGCCGGGAGACCGTGGTCAGGATGGACCTCGAAGGGTTCTTCCCGGCGGTGTCCGCGCGCCGGATCTCGGCGCTGCTCGCGCTCGCCGGCTATCCGCCCGCCGTGGCGGAGGCGCTGGCGGGCGTGCTCACCACGGCCGTCCCGCCCGACGTTCTCGCCACCGCGCCCGGCGGACGGCGGGATCCGGCCCGCGTGCGGCTGCTGAACAACCTGGCGGCCACGCATCTGCCGCAGGGCGCGCCGTCGTCGCCCGCGGTCGCGAACGCGGTCACGCACCATCTGGACCGGCGGCTCGACGGCCTCGCGCGGGTACTGGGCGCGGCCTACACACGCTACGCCGACGATCTGGCGTTCTCCGGGGATTCCCTGCCGCTGCACCGGTTGCTGCCCGGCGTCCGGCGGATCGTGACCGACGAGGGCTTCCGGCTGCGTGACGACAAGACCTCGGTCGCCGCCGCGCACCAGCGGCAACGGGTCGCGGGGCTGGTGGTCAACAGCGCACCCGCCGCGGCACGTGCCGACTACGACGCGCTGCGCGCACTGCTCCACAACTGCGTCCGCACCGGCCCGGAGGCGCAGAACCGGGCCGCGCATCCGGACTTCCGTGCCCATCTGCTCGGCCGCATCGGGTGGATCGGCGCGTCCTCGCCGGCACGGGCGGCGAAGCTGCGCGCGTTGTTCGACGGGATCACCTGGCCGTGAGCGGGTGTGCGATCCTGGACGGGTGACTGAGACCGCCGAAGACTATCGAGAAGCCGTCCTTTCCCAGCAATGGTGGGAAAAACGCAGTTTCGTCGGCTGTGATTTCACCGAGGCCGACCTGCGCGGCCTGCGTACCCAGGGCTGCACCTTCGACCAGTGCGACTTCACCAAGGTCGACTTCGAAGGGTCGCGCCACGAGGCGTCGGCGTTCCGCTCGTGCACCTTCGACCGCAGTGTGCTCGCCGGTACCCGATGGAGCTCCTGCTCGATGCTTGGATCGTCCTTTGTGGACTGCCGGTTCCAGAAGATCGCTTTCACCGAATGTGATCTCTCGCTGGTCTCACTGAGCCGTAATCGACTGTCCAAAGTGGATCTTTCCGGATTGCGGCTGCGCGAGGCCAATCTGACCGAGGCGGACCTCACCGGCGCCGATCTGCGCGGCGCCGACCTCACCGGTGCCCGGCTGGCCGGCGCGAAACTCGACGGTGCCGACCTGCGGGGAGCGCGGATCGACGCCAACGGCCTGGTGCAGGCGAACCTCTCGGGCGTGCACGTGGACACCGAGACCGCGATCGCCTACGCCGCCGCGCACGGCCTCGTCGTCCACTGACCCCCGCGTGCAATGAAGGGGCCTTTCATCGCAAAATTTGCGATGAAAGGCCCCTTCATTGCGGAACCGACTAGTCGATCGGCGGTTCGCCCGGGTCCAGTTCGATGAGGTCGCCCTCGGCGAGCAACTCCTCGATGGACGCCGGCAGCAGGTACGCCGACCCGCCACCCGGCTGGTTGAACCACGGGATCGCGACACCGGCGAGAGCTTCGAGCGGCCGCTGCACGCGGTACACGTGGTATGGCCGGTTCACCCACTCCGGCACGAGCGAGCGCTCTTCGAACGGCGTCCCGGCCGCGTAGGTCAGGTTGCCGTTCGGGCCGCCGAAGCGGTCCAGTTCGCTGCCCGCGGGCAGCTCGCGCAGCTCCTTGCCGCGGAACAGGGTCAGCGGCGGCTCGCCGTTGAGCGGCGAGATCGGCCAGTTCTGCTTGGCGTCGGGGGCCCCGGCGTTCGCCGCCGCGGCAGGCGGACGGGCCGGTTCCTCACGCCGCATCGGCGGCGGAGGCGGCGGCGTCACCGGCCGTTCGCGGCGCGGCGGCGCGGGCGGTGGGCTCGCCAGCACCGGATTCGGCCGCACCGGGGGCGCGGGCGGGACCGGCGCGGGGGCGGGCTCGTCGTCCAAGTCGTCCCCGAGCAGCTCCTCGGCCGTCGTGAACGCCGTCTGCTCCTGTGCCGGGATCGCCTCCCGCGGCGGCACCGGATGCGAACCGGTCGCGATCTCGGGGGACAACGTCGCCAGCACGGGGCGGGGCGGAGGCACTTCCTCGGCGGGCGGTTCTTCGACGGCGGGCTCGTCGTCGAAGGCCTGATCGTCCAAAGGCCGCTCGTCGACAGGAGGAGCGCCGTTCGGGTTCAGCAGGACCTTGCCGAGCATGAACGCGGCCGCGTCCTCGGCGTCACCGAACACCGCCGGGTTGGTCAGCTTCCCGTCGTACCAGCCGACCCGCCAGCCGCCGCCGTCCACCTCCTCGACGCTCCAGCCGTGGTCGGCCGGGCCCCCGATGCGGTAGACGTCGCCGGGCACGTCGAGGTCGTCGAACTTCGCCTGGAGCTCGTTCAGCACCGGCACCGGGTGCTCGACGCGGCGCGGGGCTTCCTCACGCCGGGGTTCGGGCTCCGGCCGGGGCGGCACGGGAACGGGAGCGGCAGCAAAGGTCCCCCGCTCCTGCGGTGGGGCGTCGACCTGCGTGACCTCGGAGTCCGACGGCGGGGGGACGCTCGGTTCCGCGTCATGCGTCAGGAGAGGCAGTTCGGGGCCGGCGTCGGCCTGCTCGACCGGTGTGTAGCCGGTGGTCGACTCCTCCTCGGGAGGCGCGTACGGCTGGCTCTCCTCCTGCCGGATGTACGCGTCCTGCTCCTCGTCGCGAGGCTGCTCGTAGGCGTCGACCCGCGGAGGCCTCGCGTACGTGGTGGCCTCCGGGTCGGCGGTCCGCGGCTCCGGTTCGGGCTCGGCGAGCTGATGCGACGCCTCGTCCTGCCGGTCCTCGTCGGCGTAGACGTCCTGTTCGGACTCGTGGAACTGCGCCTCGTCGTGCGCGTACGGGCCTTCGTAGCCGTCTTCGTACTGCTGCTCGGCGGCGGCCTCGTGGAAGTCCTGCGCCTGGTAGTCCTGGGTGTCGTAGTCCTCTTCGTACCGCTGGGCCTGCTCGGCCTGATCCGGGACCGTCGACTCGGCGGCGGGAACGGCCGCCGCGGCGGCGACCGGTGCGGCGGCCGCGGCTGCCGCCACCGCCGGATCCGGACCCTGCTGATGCGGCGGCGGGACGGGTGGCTGAGCGGCCTGGTTCGGACCAGGACCCGCGGGGCCACCGGGACCGTGGGGTCCGGGCTGGTTGACCGCGGCCTGCTGCTGCGGCGGCACGGGACCGTTCTGCGCGGGGCCGTTCGGTACCGGGCCGTTCTGCGGCGGGCCCTGCGGAGGCGGGCCGGCGGGGACGCCGTTGGGTCCACCCGGGCCGTTGGGACGTTGCTGCGGGGGCTGGTTCCCCCTGGTGAGGTACCCCGCCGCGGCCTGCGCCGTCTGGGCGTCGACCTCGGGCAGCGCGAAATCGTTCTGCCGGACGTGCTCGATCAGGTCGAGTTCCGGCGAGACGCCGTACTCGCGCAGGTAGAAGTTGACGGCGGCGGGCCAGATCCACTGCCCGTCGCTGTGGAAGGCGACCGGGACGGTGGCCTCGGGGGTCTGCGCGAGCCTGTCGATGTCGTAGCCGCGCTCGGGGACCACCAGCGGGGCGTGGTCGAGATACTCGAGCAGCCTGTCCTGCTCTTCGATCTCCAGGTCGGGCCGGTTGATCACCGGACGCCCGGCCGGGCCGATGGTGTCGAAGATGCGGGCGATGCGGAAGTGCGGTCCGGGCTGCTCCGGGCCGAGGCCGGACATGCGCCGGATCAGCCATTCGGGCACGTTCTCCTCGGAGCGGGGGAACATGCGCAGCTCGTCGGAGAGCGCCTGAGGAGGCGGCGCGAGGCGCCACTGGGGCTCGTCGCGGTTGTACTCGAGGTTGTAGCTGGACGGGTGGTCGAGCTGGTATCGGGCGTTGAACCAGGTGCCGCGGCCGTCGCGATACATGCCGGCACGGAGCCTGCCGAAGAGCGTCGCGATGTCGTGCGTCGCGACCCACTCGTGCGCGGTGCCGTCCTCGGTGATGATCTCGCCGGTCATCTCGTGGTACCTGCCGACGGCTCGGTACTCGGCGGTCACCTTCCGCCAATCGCGCGGCGCGGCCCGCAGCAGGGCGAGGCCGATCTGTTTGACCAGGGTGTCCTGCTCGGTCGCGTTCAACTGAGTCGTCGGTTGTGCCACGGTCACATTTTGACCGTATCCGCGCTTGTGTGCACCCCGCATGTGGGTTTTGCCGCTCTTGACAGCCCGGAATAAGCCCTGACCTGCTGCCGCGTCACTCACCCGGGATACTGACGACGTGAACCGATTTGCCCGCGAGACCCCGAAGGACGAGGACTGATGGCGGTGGCCGGACAGCGGCGTGACCGTGGGGCACTGCTCCATCACCTGCCGTTCCTGCTGGTGATGCTGGTGGTGGCCGTCGCCGCCCTGCGGATCGGGCAGTACCACTGGCGCCAGGGCGCCGCGCTGATCGGCGGGGCGCTGCTGCTCGCGGGCCTGCTCCGGGCGGCGCTGCCCGAAGCCAAGGCCGGCCTGCTGGCGATCCGGGGCAAGCCGGTCGACGTCCTGACCTACGGCGCGCTGTCCGTCTTGATCCTGTTCATCGCCTTCACGATCACCGGCGGCCCACTGTCCTGAGTGGTCAGGAGGCCATGGCGGGGGTGAGCCGGGCTTCGCGGCGGTCCAGGCCGCCGGACACCGCGGCCAGTGAGAGTCCCAGCACGGCCAGCGACGCCCCCACCCAGTTGGGCGCGACCAGGCCGAACCCGCCCGCGATCACCAGTCCGCCCAGGTAGGCGCCGATGGAGTTCGCGATGTTGAACGCCGACTGCACGGCGGCGGAGACCAGCGACGGCGTCCCGCCCGCCTTCTCCATGATCCGGGCCTGCATCATCGGGCCGATCATGAACCCGGCGAGGCCGACGAAGAAGATCGTGACCGCCGCGCCGACCTTGCCGTTCGCGGTGAAGGTGAAGATCGCCAGCACCGTGGCCAGTCCGAACAGTGAGACGTAGAGGCTCGGCATCAGCGCCTTGTCGGCGAGCCTGCCGCCGAGGATGTTGCCGATCGTCATGCCGACCCCGGCCAGCGAGAGCAGCAGGGTGACGTTCGACGGCGAGTAGCCGGTGACGTCGGTCAGCATCGGCGCGATGTAGGACAGGCAGGCGAAGACGCCGCCGAGGCCGAACGTGACGATCGCGAGCGCGAGCCACACCTGCGGTCGGCGGAAGGCGCCGAGTTCGCCGCGCAGCGACGGCTCGACCGGTTTGCCCTGGTGGGGGACCAGTTTCGCGATCGCGGCCATGGCGATCAGGCCGATCACGGCGACGACGCCGAAGGTCGCGCGCCAGCCGACCTTCTGGCCGAGCAGCGTCCCCAGCGGCACACCGACGACGTTGGCCAGGGTCAGGCCCAGGAACATCATCGAGACGGCCTTCGCGCGTTCGCCCGGCTTGGCCAGGCTGGACGCGACGACCGCGCCGGCGCCGAAGAACGCGCCGTGCGGCAGACCGGCGAGGAAGCGGAAGGCGACGCCGAACTCCTGGTTCGGCGAAAGCGCGAAGAGGGTGTTGCCGAGCGTGAACAGCCCCATCATCGCCAGCAGCATGGTCTTGCGCGGCAGCCGGACGGCGGCGGCGGTGAGCAGCGGGGCGCCGACCACGACGCCGAGGGCGTACCCGGAGATCAGGTAGCCGGCGGAGGGGATCGACACGCCGAAGTCGGCGGCGGCTTCGGGCAGCACGCCCATCATGACGAATTCGGTGGTCCCGATGCCGAAGGCACCGATGGCGAGCGCGAGCAGCGCGACGGGCACGGCTCTCCTTCCGGGGTCGTACGTGAGTAAACGATTACTCGCCCAGCGTCGCGGATGGGAGAGCTGAATCGATTTAGGTCTCGGACACAAAAGAAGACAGCGCGTGTGGCTCCAGCGCCGACGAGCTGTCCTGCGTCCAGTTCAACGGATCGAGGGGGCGTTTGTCATCCCGGTTTCGGGTGAGGCTGCCCACCCTCAGCGGCGGGCGGCGAGCACTCCCTGGAGCAGGCCGGGGAAGAGCTCGTCGAGATCGTTGCGGCGCAAGGAGTTGTAGCGCGCGGTGCCCTGCTGGCGGCCCATGATGATGCCCGCTTCGCGCAGGGTGCGGAGGTGATGGGTGAGTGTGGACTTGGTCACGGCGACGTCGAAACCGCTGCACGAGATCTCGGTGTCGGCGCCGGCCAGCTGGCGGACCATGTCGAGCCGCACCGGGTCCGCGAGCGCGGCGAGGACCGCCTCGATCCGGATCTCGTCCTGATCGGGGTAGACGTACTGCTGGGTCGTCGCGGCCATGGGTCCATAGTACGACGCCCCTCGAACTTCTGGCGAGTTCGTAGTACGGTCTCCATCGAACTACGACAACCATCGAACAACGACCCCACGTCGACTTTCGCGGGCTAATCGCGCTCTGGTCGCCTGCCGCGCAGACCTGCGTTTAGCGGGCTAAACGCGCTCCGGCACCGACTCGCGTTTAGCGGGCTAAACGCGATCGACGGGGGTCTGGAGCTGGGGAGTCATGACTTTCGCACCACCCAGGACCGCGGTGCTGGCGCTCGGCACCTTCGCGGTCGGCACCAGCGGGTACGTCGTCGCCGGGCTGCTGCCCGCGCTGACCGGCGAGCTCGCGGTCTCCGAGACGGCCGCCGCCCAGTTGGTCACCGCCTTCGCCATCGCGTACGCCGTCGGCTCGCCGCTGTTCGCCGCCGTCTCGGGCCGCTGGGAACGGCGCACGCTCCTGGTCGCCGCCCTCGTCGTCACCGCCATCGGCAACGCCCTCGCCGCCCTCGCGCCCGGCTACGTGACCCTGCTCCTCGCGAGGGTCGTCACCGCGATCGGCGCCGCGGTCTTCACCCCGGCCGCGAGCGCCGTCGCCGCCGAACTCACCTCGCCGGAACGCCGGGGTCGCGCGGTCGCGCTCGTCTTCGGCGGCTTGACCATCGCGACGATCCTGGGCGTCCCGCTCGGCAGCGTCCTTTCGCAGAGCGTCGGCTATCAGGCCGTCTTCGCGCTCGTCGCGGCCTTCTCGCTCCTCGGTGCCTTCGCGGTCCGGCTGGTCCTGCCCGCCGTCCCGGCACCGCCGCCAGTCCCGTTCGCCGAACGGTTCACCGTCGCCAAGGACCCGCGTGTCCTCGCCATGCTCGGCGCGACCGTGCTCGGCTGCCTCGCCGCGTTCTCCGTCTACACCTTCATCTCGCCGGTCCTGTCCGCCACGGCGGGCGTCCACGGCACCACGGTCAGCCTGCTGCTGTTCGTCTACGGCGCGGGCGGCGCGCTCGGCAACGTCCTCGGCGGCCGCGCGACCGACCGCTGGGGCGCCCGCGGCCCGCTGCTGATCGTGTTCGGCGGCATCACCGTGGTGCTCGCGCTGCTGCCGCTGGTCGCGACCAGCGTCGCCGGCGCGGCCGTCATCCTGTTCCTCTGGGGCCTGGCCACCTGGTCGATCAACCCGCCGATCCAGCACCGGCTGATCGAGCTGTCCAAGCAGAACGCGGGGCTCGTCCTCTCGCTCAACGCGTCCGCGATCTACCTCGGCGTCGGACTGTCCGGCCTGGTCGGGGGAGCGGTGCTCAGCGGCGGCGGGCCGCTCCTGCTGCCCGAGATCGCGGCGGTGCTGACGGCGCTCGGAGCGGCCGTGGTCGTGGTGGGCTGGCGGAGCCGCGTGAGGCAGCCCGCATTGGCCGACTGACGCCTATTCGGCGCGAGTCTGGACTTCGCAGTCGGGGCCGGGGAACACCAGCCCTTCGTGTCCGTCCGCGAACCGGACGAGATACGGCGGGCCACCGTGTTCTCCGCGTACCTCGAGGATTTCGCCGCGTTGCCCGGCCGAGCCCACCGTGCGTCCGTGCACGTGGATCTCGTCTCCGACGGTCGCCTGCATGAGAACCACCTCCGACGCTTCAAGGTTAGGAGCGTCGGAGGTGATCCCGCTACAGTGTGGGCATGATCCTCGAAATCCTTGGAGGCGCGACGCCTCACATCCGGTGAGCCCGTCGATCCGGGTCCGCACGCCCTCGGAACTGCGTGCGGCCAGAAGAAGGAAATCCCACTCCTGCTGGGGACATCTCGTCGCGGCACCGCTGTGGCCGCTGCACGGCGCGAATCTCGGCACGCTTCTGCGGACTTGCGACGCGGTGGGTGCCTGCCTTGCCGTGCCGAGGTTTCCGTGGGTGCCGGAGGCGCTGCGCCGAGGGAACACGTTGCGGCGCCCGGCTTGCGTGCACTGGGTGAACGATCCGCCGGGCTGGCTGACGCGGGAAAAGGCGGCGGGCACCGCGATCGTCGGTGTCGAACTGGCCGACGAATCCGTCCGCCTCGCCGATCTCCCGCCCGCGCGCGGCCGGACGATCGCCGTACTCGGCCATGAGCAGCAAGGCATTCCGCCGGAAGCGCTCGACCTTCTCGACACCGTCGTCGAAATCCCGATGGTGGGCATGGGCGCGAGTCTCAACGTCGCCGTCGCGGGCAGTCTCGTGCTGTACAAATTGGCGGGCTTGCTGTGACCGTCGCCGATAGGCTGCCGGGATGACCGACGTACTCGACACAGTGGCCGGGAAGAGCGGCGAATTGGTACTGCGCCGGGCGGGGGAAGACTTCGAGGTCATCGCCAACGGCGTCTTCCTGATGGACACCCGTAACGGTGAATCGGAACGGTTGCTCGTCTCGGTGGCGGCGGACCTGGTGCCCGGCAAGGCGCGGATGCTGATCGGCGGTCTCGGTGTCGGCTATTCGCTGCGCGCCGCGCTGGACCACCCCGGTGTCGGCGAGATCGTGGTCGTCGAGCGCGAGCCGGCCGTGATCGGGTGGAACCGCGAGGGCCCGCTCAAGGACGTCCACGGCGACGCCCTCGCCGACGAGCGGGTCACCGTCGTGGAGGCCGATCTGGTGAAGTGGTTACGCCGGACGGAAGAACGGTTCGACGCGCTGTGCCTCGACATCGACAACGGTCCTGAGTGGACGGTCACCGACGGAAACGCGAAGCTGTACCAGGAGGACGGGCTCGACATGCTCGCCACGCGGCTGCGGCCCGGCGGCGTGCTCGGGGTGTGGAGCGCCGAGTCGGTGCCGTCGTTCGCGAAGCGGCTGCGAGCGCGGTTCGGTGAGGTCCGGGAGCTGAAGATCCCGGTGCCGCAGGGTGAGCCGGACGTGCTGTGGTTCGCGCGGAGATAGCCGACGCCGCACGGGTCAACGCCCGCTGGTGTCATACGGTCTGCCGGACGGGCGTTTTCACCGCCCGCGTCTGGAAGTCGGCGCGCCGGACACCTCCGCTGTACCCGGACGCGATGACCTTGACACCGGACGCGACAGCCGAAGACGTCCTGGACGGGATCGACTTGTCGCCGGGCTGCGCGGTGAAGGACAGCTTCGGCTGCCTCGATCTTTCGCGAGCCGGCTTCGAGGTGCTTTTCGAGGCCACGTGGATCACCCGCACGGTCCAGATGCCCCTTGAACCGGGCTGGTCCCGAGTCGACGACGAGTTCGAAGACCCGTTCGTCGAGGTGTGGTCCGACGGAGTTTCGGGCGTGACCGCGAATCGCGACGGCGACTTCGCCGGACTGTCCAATTTGTACACTCGTGGCGATCTTGACGACGCCTGGCGCGGCGCGACCTCGGCCGTCGCAGCGAGTTTCCCCGGTTTACCGATCACCGGCTACGAACGCGGCGAAGATCTCGACGCGGCCCTGCGCAACGGCTACACGGCACTGGGACCGCTGCGGGTCTGGCTGAAATGATCGCCGCATGGAGATCACGACCTGGCACCTCGAACAGACCTCGCCGGACGACCTGAGCGCGGCGAAACCGCCCGCCGTCCCGGTGACGGTCACGCGCTCCGAGCTGGTCAGCCCGGAGCTGAACCGCTACCTCTACACAGCGGTCGGCGGCGACTGGTTCTGGATCGACCGGCTGAGCTGGACGTGGGCTCAGTGGATCGAGTGGCTGGACAGGCCGGGCGTCGAGACCTGGGTGGCCTACGCGCAGGGGACGCCGTGCGGCTACTTCGAACTCGACGGCAGCGAAGAAGGCGAAGTCGAACTCGCCTACTTCGGCCTGATGTCGTCCTTCGTCGGGAAGGGCGTCGGCGGGCACCTGCTGACAGTCGCGCTGCGCGAGGCATGGGTGCTCGCGGAGCGCTGGCCTGGCATGGCGACGCCGCGCCGCGTCACGGTCCACACCTGCACCACGGACGGCCCGGCCGCGCTCAAGAACTACCAGGCACGCGGCTTCCGGGTGTTCCGCACCGAGGTCGAGCAGGCCGAGCTGCCCGCCGAGACGCCGGGACCGTGGCCGGGAGCTGCGAAGAAGTAGCTACTTCGCCGGAGCCTTGGCCGCGGCCTTCGCCGCCTTCTTGAACGCCCGCACCTCGCCGAGGGTCTTCGCGTCGACGACGTCGGCGATCGAACGCCGGGAGCCGCGGTCGCCGTAGGAGCCGGTGGCCGCGCGCCAGCCCTTCGGGTGAATACCGAGCTGCTTGCCGAGCAGCGCGAGGAAGATCGCGGCCTTCTGGTCGCCGTAGCCGGGCAGCGCCTTGAGCCGCTTGAGGACCTCCGGGCCGTCCGGTTTGGGGCGCCCGGCGGTCCAGATCCCGGCCGCGTCGCCGTCGTAGCGTTCGACCACGTGCTCCGCGAGATCCTTCACGCGGCGGGCCATCGAGCCGCCGTAGCGGTGGATCGCGGGCGGGACCACGCAGAGCTCGACGAAGGTCTCGGTGTCCATCGCGTGGATCTTCCGGATGTCGAAGCCGTCCATCCGGTCCGCGATCTTCTGCGGGCCGCGGAACGCGTGTTCCATCGGGAACTGCTGGTCGAGGAGCATCCCGACGAGCAGCGCGAACGGGTCCTCGGTCAGCAGCCGGTCCGCTTCCTCGTCCCCGACCAGGTGCAATGCGCGCGTCATGCGCCCAGGATCTCACGACCGGGCCGTCGCGCGCGTCCTCATCCGTGTGGGTCGACGAGCAGGTCCGCGGCCGCGGTGGTGACGGCGGCCGACACCGCGGCCAGCGCGGGGGAGTCGAGTTTCCACTGCTGCCAGAACAGCGGTACGTCGATCGGGTGGTCCGGGTCGAAACCGACGAGCGTGCCGTCACGCAGCCGGTCGCCGATCTGCGCGAGCGGCACCATGCCCCACCCCATCCCGGCGGTGACGGCGTCGAAGAACCCTTCGGACGATGGGACGTAGTGCCGCAGCGAACTCGCGGTCGTGCCGCGTTCGCGGGCGAAGCGGTCCTGAAGGTCGTCACGACGGTCGAAGACGATGACGGGTGCTTCGGCGAGGTCGAGATCCGTGCCGAGCGCAGGACTCACGACGGCCAGATAGCGCATGTGCCCGAGCCGGTGCACCGAACATCCCGCGACCGGATCCGGCGACGACGTCACGGCGGCCATCACCAGACCCTCCTTCAGCAACGTCGTGGTGTGGTCCTGATCCTCACGATGCAGCTCGAAGCAGATCTTCTGCTCGGGCGGCACCCGCGTGAGCGCCGGCAAGAACCACGTCGCCAGCGAATCGGCGTTCACCGCGATCGGCAGCCGGACCGGTTCGTCGCCGGCGGTCAGGCCGAGTTCGGCCCGGGTGTCGGCCTCCAGCAGGGCCAGCTGACGGCCGAAGCGCACGACGGCTTGCCCGGATTCGGTCAGGCGCACCGGTTTCGTGCGGATCAGCAGCACCCGGCCGGTGCGCTGTTCGAGCGCCTTGACGCGCTGGCTGATGGCCGACGGCGTCACGTGCAGCGCCGACGCCGCCGCGTCGAACGTGCCTTCGTCGGCGACGGTCAGCAGGGTGCGGACCAGGTCGAGAGGCAGATCGCTCATCATGAGCGCTAATGTTACGTAAGAATCTTTAGCTGTACTGTTGACGGTCCGCTTCCTAATGTCCTCCGTATGGGAGACGTTCTGTTCAGCGCGGCCGCCGGTTTCGGCGCCACCATGGCCCTCATCGTCGCGATCGGCGCGCAGAACGCGTTCGTGCTGCGGCAGGGGATCCGGCGCGAAGCGGTGCTCGTGGTGGTGCTGATCTGCATCTTTTCGGACGCCATCCTGGTCAGCCTCGGCGTCGGCGGGGTCGGCGCGATCGTGGGGGCGTCGCCCGAAGCACTGACCGTCGTCGCCCTGGTCGGCGGTGCTTTCCTGCTGTGTTACGGCGCCCTCGCAGCCCGTCGCGCGTTCAAGCCTGCCGCGCTGGAAACCGGTGGCCCGGAGACCGGCGGATCGCTGCGCCGCATCGTGCTGACGACGCTGGCGCTCACCTGGCTGAATCCGCACGTCTACCTCGACACCCTGCTCCTGCTCGGCGCCATCGCGGCGGGACACGGCGGCGGCCGGTGGGCCTTCGGCGTCGGGTCGGTGCTGGCCAGCGTGATCTGGTTCCTCGTGCTCGGCTTCGGCGCGCGGCTGCTCAGCGGGTTCTTCCGCAAGCCGTCGTCGTGGCGGGTGCTGGACGGCCTGGTCGCCGCGACGATGATCGCCCTCGGTGTGACACTGGTGGCCACCGCCTGAAGCCCTTGTGATCCGTCACAAGAGGCGGCGCGTAAGTCTGGTTCTTCTCCCGGTCCCGGCCACCAGTTTGTGACGCATGATGACACGCATCACATACTGACGAGTAACCGGAGGCAGGGATGCGGGCTCGGGTCACCAACGGCGGTGCCACCAAGACCAGGAAGATCCTCACCACGCTTGTCGCGGCTCTGACGTTCACGATCGCCGTCCCGGCGGTGGCGAGCGCGGCGCCTTCGAGCGGCTGGAACGACTGGTCGTGCAAGCCCAGTGCGAACCACCCCGAGCCCGTCGTGCTGGTGCACGGCCTCGGCGGCAACGCGACGACCAACTGGTTCTATCACGCGCCGAAGCTCAAGAACGCGGGCTACTGCGTCTATTCGCTGACCTACGGCGGCACCGTCCTGGGTGGACAGTTGTTCGGCGGAATGGCCTCGATGCGGAAGAGCGCCGTCGAACTCGGCGCGTTCGTGGACCGCGTGCGGTCGAGCACCGGTGCGGACAAGGTCGACATCGTCGGGCACTCCGAGGGCACGACGATGCCCGCGTACTACCTCAAGTTCGAGGGCGGCGCGGAGAAGGTGAAGCACTTCGTCGGCTTCGGCTCGAACTTCAAGGGCACGTCGCTCACCGGCCTTTCCGGGCTGGCCAAGGCCGTGCTTTCGCTGCCCGGCCTCGACCTGCTCGCCGACGGCGTGTGCAGGGCTTGCCGTGAATACCTCGCGCCGTCGGACTTCCTCGACGATCTGGCCCGCGGCGGGGTGACCGTGCCGGGGCCGACCTACACGAGCATCGTGAGCCGCCACGATCGAGTGGTCACGCCGTACACCAGCGGCGTGCTGAACGAGCCGGGTGCGACCGACATCGTGTTGCAGGACAGGTGTGGTGTGGACGTCTCCGGGCACCTGAGCCAGGCGATCGACCCGAACGTGACGGGCCTGATCCTCAAGGCGCTCGACCCGGAAGGCGCGCCCGCGCCGAAGTGCGTGCCGTTCTTCGCACCGCTGTAGGACGCTGTAGGGCTCAGGGTTTGGTCGCGTGCACCACGAACACCGACCGGACCCTGTCCTCGGACTCGACGTCGAGGCGCTTCACGGTCACCTCGGTGAAGCCCGCTTCGGAGGCCAGTTCCGCCGCGTCGTCCTCGGTTTCCGGCAGCTTCAGGTCGGTGGGGACGATCGCGGCGAACGCCTCCGACGGCCGGAACGCCGACGCCAGCGGCAGGCTGAAGCCGACCCGTCCGCCCGGGCGCAGCGCCCGCAGCCAGTCGCGAAGCGCGGCCGCGCCGAGGAAGTGCAGCGAGGACGCGCACAGGACGGCGTCGGCGCCCTCGTCCTCCACCGGCGACGGAACCGCCGAGGCGACCTGCCAGGTGATGACCTTGCCGGGATCGAGTGTCGCCGCCTTCGTCTCGGCCTGGGCGATCATGCCCGGCGAGATGTCGATCGCGAGCACCTCGCCCGGCTCCAGGCGCAGCGCGGCGAACGCGGCCACGCCGGTACCGGTCGCGACGTCGAGAACGCGTTCGGGAGCCGTGCGGCCGAGGCCGTCGACGAGCGCTTCGGCGACCAGGCCGTGAAAGGTGTCTTCGTCGTAGTGGGCGGCCATGCCGTCGAACAGTCCGGCCGCGATCTCCTCGGTCACGACGGCGACCCTATCCGGGAGGCGGCGGCGCCCGGCGAAACCCAGGTCGGCGCGGTGATACCAGCACAGTTCGGGATCGCCTTCGAGCCAGCACAGCAGGACGTCGACGCCGTCGAGTTCGGCGGGGAAGTCGATCAGGAGCGGGGCGAACCCCTTCAGCTCCGCGCCGGTCCGCTGGACGGTGGTCATCAGATCGTCCAGCCTGGCCTGCGCGGCCTTCCATTCCGGCATCCCGCCGAGCGCGGTCTCCCGGCCGCCCGGGCGCAGGGACGCGGCGAGTTCGGCCGCGTCGGCGCGGAGGCGGACGAGCTCGTCGAGCACGGGGCGTAGCCGGGCGAGCTCGGCGCGGGCTTCAGGAACGGTGAACAATCCCATGCGCCGATGGTCCCAGCCCGCTCAGCGGCGCCGCCGGGCGAGTCTCGACGCGAGGCCGGCACCGATCAGGAGGAAGCCCGTCCCGAGCAGCCCGCCGATGAAGAGCCAGCTCGTGACGCCGTAGGTGACGTCGTTCTGCGGCAGGTACTTCATGAGCCGGAAGCCCCATTCGGGGACCGCCGCGGCGGCCAGGCCGGGCGCGACGCCCCAGACGAGACCGCCGAGGATCGGCCCGGTCGCCGAGAGCGCACCGAGCAGTCCGACCGCCAGCAGCAGGATCCCGCCGCCCACCAGCAGGCTGATGCCGAGGACGTCACGTTGGGTGCTCAGCGTCGCCTGGATGAGCATCTGCTGCCGCAGGCCGCCCCACGACAGCAGGCCGAGGGCGACCGGCGTCAGGATCAGGCCGCCTGCGCCGCTGAGGACGCGGCGCACGCCCCGGCCCGCGCGGGGGTCTTCGGTGCCCAGGTCGTCCTCGAAGGGCTCATACGGCTCATACGACTCGACGTCCTCGTACGGCCTTCGCGGGTCTTTGGGCTTCTCTTGCTCGTACTCGCCGTACTCCTGGTAGTCCTCGTCGTCGTACTCCGCGACGTACCGGTGCGATGACATGGGCGGGCCACCTCCCTGCACCGGACTACGGACGCGAAGCCCCTTCGGTTCACTTCGATCTCCGCAGAGCGCGTTTAGCCCGCTAAACGCGATTCGAGCGGCGCCGGGTCAGGGTCCCGACCAGGCCCGCCCCGACCAGGAGGAAACCGCTCCCGAACAGGGCGCCCAGCACCAGCCAGGACACCAGGCCGACGCCGAGTTCGCGGCCGCCGAAGTCGTACAGGCTGCTCATGACGCTCGTCCCGCCCAGGAGCGTGGTCAGTCCGGGGATCACTCCCCAGATCAGCCCGCCGAGGACCGGCCCGAGTCCGGACAGCGCGCCGAGGAGCGCGACGCCGAGAAGGAAGAAGCCGCCGACGATCAGCAGGATCATGCCCAGCGGGTCTTCGCCGACGGTGTAGGCCTGCGCGTACATCCCCTGCAGGCGCGAGCCGCTGTAGATCACCAGCCCGAGCGCGACCGGCGTGAGGAGGACCCCGCCGAGCGCGCTGATCACACGAGGCACGGCACGGCTGCTTTGCCTAGGCTGGAGATAAGGCTCCGGCACCGACGGCTGCTCGTGCGGCGGCACGGCGTAGGGGTTGGTGGACATGGGGACCGCCCTTCCGGTGGGCCTGCTGCGCCGAAAATGGAGTGCGGTTCGATGATGGCGCGGTCTCCGGGGATCCCGTGACGGCCGGATGGCCGTCGTCCGACCGGGTGACGTCGGTCACAACGGCCTCGTGGAGACTTGATACCGACCACTACTGGAACCATCCAGGACCGTAAAGCAGTACGCTTGTACCGCTACCGGAGAGACTGAAGAAGAACGCGAAGATCCGCGGAAGGAGCACCGCTGCTCATGGCCAAGATCAAGGTCCAGGGCACCGTCGTCGAGCTCGACGGCGATGAGATGACCCGCATCATTTGGCAGTTCATCAAGGACAGGCTGATCCACCCGTACCTGGACGTGGACCTGGAGTACTACGACCTGGGCATCGAGGAGCGGGATCGCACCGACGACCAGATCACCATCGACTCCGCCAACGCGATCAAGAAGCACGGCGTCGGCGTCAAGTGCGCCACGATCACGCCGGACGAGGCGCGCGTCGAAGAGTTCGGCCTGAAGAAGATGTGGCTCTCGCCGAACGGCACGATCCGCAACATCCTCGGCGGCGTGATCTTCCGCGAGCCGATCGTCATCCAGAACATCCCGCGCCTGGTGCCCGGCTGGACCAAGCCGATCATCATCGGCCGTCACGCGCACGGTGACCAGTACAAGGCGACCAACTTCAAGGTCCCCGGTCCCGGCACGCTGACCATCAGCTACACCCCGGACGACGGCTCCGAGCCGATGCAGTTCGACGTCGCGAAGTTCCCCGAGGGCGGCGGCGTCGCCATGGGCATGTACAACTACCGCAAGTCCATCGAGGACTTCGCGCGCGCCTCGCTGCAGTACGGCCTCGACCGTGAGTACCCGGTCTACATGTCGACCAAGAACACCATCCTCAAGGCCTACGACGGCATGTTCAAGGACGTGTTCGAGGAGATCTACCAGGCCGAGTTCAAGGCCGACTTCGACGCCAAGGGCATCTCCTACGAGCACCGCCTGATCGACGACATGGTCGCCGCGGCGATGAAGTGGGAGGGCGGCTACGTCTGGGCCTGCAAGAACTACGACGGTGACGTGCAGTCCGACACGGTCGCGCAGGGCTTCGGCTCGCTGGGCCTGATGACCTCGGTGCTGCGCACCCCGGACGGCAAGACCGTCGAGGCCGAGGCCGCGCACGGCACGGTCACCCGGCACTACCGCCAGCACCAGCAGGGCAAGCCGACCTCGACCAACCCGATCGCGTCGATCTTCGCGTGGACCCGGGGCCTCGAGCACCGCGGCAAGCTGGACTCGAACCCGGAGCTGATCGGGTTCGCGAACAAGCTGGAGCAGGTCGTCATCGAGACCGTCGAGAGCGGCAAGATGACCAAGGACCTCGCGCTGCTGATCAGCAAGGAGCAGGCGTTCCAGACCACCGAGGAGTTCCTCGCGACGCTGGACGAGAACCTGGCCAAGAAGATCGCCCAGGGCTGAGTCTCGCTGTAGTACGACGAAGGCCCCCTTCCTCGCGGAAGGGGGCCTTTTCGCGTTGTGACCCTGGGTAGCCCGGCGACTTTCCGGTTGGCGCCTCCGGGTGGTTGGCAATCCGGGATCTGGGCGACCGCCCCGGTTTCTGCCACTCTGGACCGGACAGAAAACGATTCCCTTGTTCGAGGAGTGACCATCATGGCCATCTCGAAACCGGTCTTGTTCATCGGCGGCGGACTGGCGCTGATCGTCGTCGTCGCCATCTCGGGACAGGACCGGGAGTCGAGCGCGTCGAGCCCGACCGGTTGCCAGGTCGTGGTGACGGCCGACGTACTCAACGCGCGCGACGTCCCCGGTGGGCAGAAGATCGTCGGCAAGTACGTCAAGGACGCGAAGATCGACGCGCAGCCGGTGGTCGAGAACGGCTTCCGCAAGATCGCCGAGGGCAAGTGGGTCTCGGCGGAGTTCGCGCCCCCGGTCCAAGGCGCCAAATGCGGCCCGTGACCTGCGGCTTCGCGTTTAGCCCGCTAAAGGCGACGTGTCCCTGACCTGCGGGATCGCGTTTAGCCCGCTAAACGCAAGTGGGCGCCTTCCTCGGCCGCCAGCACCTCGCCCCTGAACTCGTCGCGCGCCTCGGTCACCGAGATCTCGCGGTCGGAACCGGGCCAGAAATGGGTCAGCAGCAGCCGCCGGGCGCCCCCGCGCTCGGCCCAGTAACCGGCCTCGCCCGCCGTCGACACGAGCCGCGGCGTCTCGTCGGGAGACGGGCCCTGCAACGTGGCGTCGGCGATGAGCAGATCGGCGTCGCGCGCCAGCTCGGCCAGGACCGGGCTCGGCCCGCTGTCGCCGGTGTACGCGACGGTGAGCCCGGGCGCGCTCAGCCGGATCCCGTAGTTCGGCACGTGGTGCGGCAGCAGGAACGTCGTCATCCGGAACGGCCCGACCTCGCGCGGTGGGCCGAGGTCGGACACGTCGAAGATCGTCGTCGGATGCGGCCGCGGTTCCATCGCTTCGAGCCGTCGCACCGTGCCCGGCGTGCAGTGCAGCGGGATCCTGGGCTCGTCCGGCAGCCCGTAGGCGCGAGCACGGCCGAGCGCGCTCACGTCGGCGCAGTGATCGGGATGTTCATGCGTCACCACCACCGCGTCGACCCGGCCGCCGGGGGCGTGTTCGAACAGCCGTGACGCGCCCCCGTAGCCGAGGTCGAGCACCAGCTTGAAACCCTCGTGGACCAGGAGAAATCCGGCGCAGGCGCGTCCCGGTTCCGGCCAGGCGCCGCAGCTGCCCAGCACGGTCAGCTCGCTCATGCGCGCAGTCTCGCAGGAGATCCCGGGTAACGGCGCGCGATTTCCGGCGACTTCGTGACCGGAGGTCCGTCATGAAGCAGGTCCAGAGCCGGGTCGTCACCCCGAAGCCGATCGACGAGGTTTACGCCTATCTCGCCGACTTCACCAACCAGCCGGAGTGGCGCTTCGACGTCGTGTCGTGCTCGCTCGCGTCCGGAGAGGTCGGCGTGCCGGGGGCGAAATACCACCAGCGGGTGAAACCGCGGGGCAAGGAAATCGGCAGTGAAGTCGAGCTGACCCGCGCCGACGAGCCGGCCGAAGTCGCGTTCCGCACGCTGGATCCCGGCCTGGTCACCGTGTCGGGCGCCTGGCATCTGAAGAGCACGGGCACCGGGACCGAGGTGGTCTGCGACGTCGTCATCGAGACGCACGGATTTCTCCGGTTGCTGGAGTTCACCATGGGCCCGTCGCTGCGGAAGATCTCGGACCGCTATGAACGGGACCTCTCCGCGCGGCTCAACCCCTGACGATTCTGTCGGACCCTCCGGGTAGCGTGCGGAGGGTGCTGACCGTCTCCACTGTGAATGTCAACGGCCTCCGCGCCGCCGCGAAAAAGGGCTTCGTCGAGTGGCTGGGTTCGACGAAGGCCGATGTCGTCGCCTGCCAGGAGGTCCGGGCCGAGCTCAAGGAGCTGCCGGCCGGTGCCGCCGCGCCCGAAGGCTGGCACGTGGTGCACGCGCCGTCCGCGCAGAAGGGGCGCAACGGCGTCATGCTCTTCAGCCGCGCCGAGCCGGACGAGGTCCGCATCGGTTTCGGCGAGCCCGAATTCGAGGACAGCGGCCGCTACGCCGAGATCCACCTGCCGAACGTCGTGGTCGCGAGCCTGTACCTGCCCAGCGGTGACGTCGGCACCCCGCGCCAGGACGAGAAGGAGCGCTTCATGGCGGCGTTCCTGCCGTACCTCGTCGACCTGCGCGCCAAGGCCGAGGCCGGCGGCCGCGAGGTCGTCGTCGTGGGCGACTGGAACATCGCCTACGAGAAGACCGACCTGAAGAACTGGCGCGGGAATCAGAAGAGCTCGGGCTTCCTGCCTGAGGAGCGGGAGTGGCTCGGCCGCGTGTTCACCGAAGCCGGTTACGTTGACGTGCAGCGCAAACTCGACCCCGAAGGCCCCGGCCCGTACACGTGGTGGTCGTACCGCGGGAAGGCGTTCGACAACGACTCGGGCTGGCGCATCGACTGCCAGATCGCCACCCCCGGCCTGGCGGAGCGGTGCACGTCGATCGTGGTCGAACGCGCCGAGTCCTACGACCAGCGCTGGTCGGATCACGCGCCGGTGACCGCGACCTATTCCGGCTGACCTGAGGCCGGTCACCGTGACCTCCGGGACTCGGTCGGGCACAATCAGGCTCAGGAGGTGGCGGCCGTGCACGAGTCGATCGAACTCAAGAAGCGCGAAATCGAGGATCTTTGCCGAACACACTCGGTGCGTCGCCTCGATCTGTTCGGCTCTGCCGTGAGTGACAGGTTCGACTCGGTGTCCAGCGATGTCGACGTGCTCGTCGAGTTCGACGCGGGGCCGGGGTTCGACCACTTCGGTACTTATTTCGACCTGAAAGAGGGCCTCGAGCAGGTGCTGGAGACTCGGGAGCTTCTTTATGCAGCGTGATGCTCGCGCCTACCTTTGGGAGGCGTTGAGGGCAGCAGAACTGCTGACTGAGTTCAGTGAGGGCGAAGACTTCGATGGGTGAGGCGCTGAACCAGCTGTCCAAAGTGGATAGCGTTCTCGCTGGGCAGGTTCCCGACCTCGGTCGTATCGTTGCCTTTCGCGACATTCTCATCCAAGGATACGCGACCGTCGACGATGCCTTGGTGTGGCAGGTGCTCACCGAGAGGCTTTCGGGATGATCGGCGTTCTTCGGCGCTTGCAAAAGACCTGAGGCCGGTAATGGAAACGAACGAAGCCAGGCGGATCGAGGCGACGAACGCCGAGCGCTACGCGATGTCCGCCCAGTACGGGTGGGAGTTCAGCCCGGACGCGCCGAACCTCCTGGAGCGCTGGACGGTGCTGCCGTTCAACCAGCGCGGTGACAAGCGGATGGCGTTCGGCGCGCTGAGCGGCGCGTACAACGGGCTCCGGTTCAGCGTCTTCGACTACCACCGCCGCCCGACGGTCACGAGCGTGCACACGCGGTGGACCAACAAGAAGGTCAACGAGCTGGACACGATCTCGATCGACACGGTCTGGGTGATCACGCTGCCCGCGCCGATGCCGAACTTCCAGATCGTGTCGAGCATCGAAGCCGCCTGGGACGTCGATCAGTACCCCGAGCCCGCCACGGCGGACCGGAAGTTCAATCGCTGGTACAAGCTGATCGACACCGATCCGAACATCGCGGTCGGGGTGCTGACGCCGCAGGTCGCCGCCACGATGCGGTCGTCGAAGCTGCACACCTGGTCGCTGGTGGGCGCGGAACTGGTCTACGTCGAGAACCCGACGTTCGGCCGGACGAAGCCGGACGACGTGCTCTTGACACTGGCGCACCTCGGGAACCTGGTGTCGCTTCTGCCGTTCCATCTCGGTGGCGGGCAGGCCGCCGCGCCACCGCCGCAACAACACCGGCAACCGCCGTATCCGCCGCAGAATCCCGGGTATCCGCAGCAATACCCGCCTCCGCCGCAGTACGGTCGGCCGCCGTATCCGCAGCAGCCGGGATATCCGCCGCCGCAGTACCCGGCGCCGCACTATCCCCAACCCCAGTACCCCCAACCCCAATACCCACAGCCTCAATACCCGCCGCAGGGTCATCCGCAGCCGGGCCCGTACGGCCCGCCGCCGGGGTATCCGCCACGCGGTTACTGACGGGATTTCGCGCTCTCTGTCCACACTGGACTTTCGACGAAGTGGTTGTCGAATTTTTCCTGGCTGTCCAAGAGATCTTGGACGGTCGCGTCGCCGTGGCCGACTTTTTCCAGCAGGCGGAAGTAGTCGAACCGTTCCACGCCGGGGATGAACACGATCAGTACGTCCGCCGCTGAGTCCACGACCGCGCGGAAAGCGTGCGTGGTCAAGGGTGGAACGAGGAGCATGTCGCCCTCGGAAACGGTGACGATCTCTTCTCCCACAAGGACTTCCAGCTTTCCTCCCAGCATGAAGAACATCTCGGAGGAGCCGGTGTGGTAGTGCGGCGCCGCTCCGTCGGCACCGACGCCGAGTTGTGTTCTCGCGCTGCTCATGACTCCGCCTGTCGTGGAGACGTCGGCGAGCAGGGTGACGAGGGTGGGGGCCGCGCCGACGGTCTCGGCTTCGGCGGCGCGGACGAGGACGGGTTCGTGGGTTTCGATGCTCTGTGTCATGCCCAGATAGTTCCACCACTGATAGTTCGCTGTCAAACTATCTCCCGTCGAATAGACTGCGAGGCGTGAGTGAAGAGCGGAACGTCGACGCGATCGACGACGTGGTCGGCGCCTGGCGGCGGGAACGACCGGAACTGGACTTGACCGCGATCGGGGTCGCCGGCCGCCTCGGCCGCGTGACGATGCTGACCACGCCGATGGTGGAGGCCGTGTTCGCGAAGCACGGCTTGAAGCAAGGCGAGTTCGACGTGCTCGCGGCGCTCAGACGGTCCGGGAAGCCGTACACGCTGATCCCGTCCGAGCTGTCCGCGACGCTGATGATGTCCCGGGCGGGGATGACCAGCCGGATCGACCGGCTGGAGTCGGCGGGCCTGGTCGAGCGGGCGCTCGATACCGAGGACCGGCGCAGCTTCCGGGTCACGCTGACCGAGCGCGGGTTCGAAGTCGTCGACGCCGCGATGACCGAGCACACGGCGAATGTCGCGAAGCTGCTTTCGCCGCTGGGTGGTGACCTCGAAGTCCTGGACAGGGCGCTGCGCCGACTTCTGAGCTCTCTCGAATGACGAAGGGGCCCTTCGCCGCGTCAACAGCGGCGAAGAGCCCCTTCAGCTACCTGGACGGATCAGCAGGAAAGGTTGCCGCCGGGGGCGACGCCGAGGATCCCGGTGAACTGCTGGTACTTGCTCACGCGGCTCTGCACCTGGCCGGGGTTGCCGCCGTTGCATTCGATGCTGCCGTTGATGCTGCGGATGGTCTCGCCGAAGCCGCGGCTGGTGACCATCGCGTCATGCGGGGTCATCGTGCCCGGACCGTTCTGGGTCATCCAGTACCAGATGCCGGTCTTCCAGGCGACCGCCGCGTCGTTCTGCACCAGCCACGGGTTGGTCAGCAGCGGCAGGCCCAGCGCGTCGCCGGCGGCCTTGTAGTTGAAGTTCCAGCTCAGCTGGATCGGGCCGCGGCCGTAGTAGGCGGCGTTGCCCGCCGGGCAACCGTAGGACTGGCTCGTGTCGCAGTAGTGCGGATAGTTGGCCTGGTTCTGCTCGACGATGTGGACCAGGCCGCCGGTCTCGTGGCTGACGTTCGCCAGGAAGGCCGCCGCTTCCTGCTTCTTCACGGTGTCGCTGCCCGTGCCCGCGAAGGCCGGGTACGCGCTGAGGGCGGTGACCAGGCCGTTGTAGGTGTAGAAGGCGTTCCGGCTCGGGAACATCTGGTTGAACTGGGCCTCGCTGACCACGAAACCGGACGGGTTCGGCGGGTTGGTCGTGCCGCCGCCACAGGCGCCCTGATCAGCCCAAACCTGCGCCGTACCCGGGGTTTCGTTCTGCGTCCACCACTTGGCGGACCAGTTGTGTCCGTTGTGCGAGGCGGTGTTGCCACCCCAGTAGACCGAGCTCGCGTTCCACGGTGCCACGCAGTCCGCGGCGGAGGCGGTCTGGGCCGGGACGACCACGGCGACCGTGGTGGCGGCGAAGGTGGCGGCGACAGCCGCGAGAATACGTCGAAGAGACATCGGTGGCTCCTTCGTACGAGGGGACCATGCAGGGAGATATTGGTCTATACCTTTTAAGGGGTATGGCCAACAGGTATAGACCATTGCGGACAAGAAACCAACCGATGAAAGTCGGATCGTGCCTGTTCGGCCCTGTGGTGACAGCCGAATGGCGTAGCCCTGTCCGGTTTTGTCAGAAACCCTTTGTGTGCGTGGCAACTCTGAGAAGAGGGGTGCTCGAAAGATCCCCCCTGTGAGGGGCTAGTCTCGTGCCCCGAGTTGATCAGAACCCACAGGTCTTGACACGCTCGGTAGTTTTTTGACCAGCAGCCTGGAAATGCTCACTCGTTCGGGTTAGCGTTCCGGTTCGGCAAAGTCACGTCACGGGAGGCACTCCGGTGCGGAACCCAGCTCATCTCCTGATGCGCTCGGCCCTGCCCGCGGCCAGGGCCGCGGCGGTCATCGCGATCCCGGTCGCGCTGCTCGTCGCGGGCGCTGTCCCGGCTTCGGCCGCGGAGGCGACGTCACGCTCGGAGATGGCGTTCGGTCTTCTGGGCCCGGTCGGCCTGATCGCCGTCGCGCTCGGCGTCGTCGGCATGGCCTTCGGAGTGTTCCGTCAGCGCCGGAAGGCCCGCTCGGCCGCTGCCGCCCCCGCTCCCGTCGCTCCGGCTCAGCCCGCCACCCCGCACGTCGCCGCGATGGCGGAGGCCGCCCTCACCGACGACGCCCTCGCCCGCCAGCAGCGCCGCTGACCTGCGCCTCCCCGCCCCCGAATCGCGTTTAGGGGGCGAAACGCAACGTGGCCCCGGATCGCGTTTAGCCCGCTAAAGTCGCTCTGGCCTCAGGCCCCGGCGGATCGCGATTAGCCCGCTAAAGTCGCCTGGGTCTCTGGCGCGCACGGATCGCGTTTAGCCCGCTAAACGCAGGTCGGCGCGCGAGAGGGGCGGAGCGCGATTAGCCCGCGAAAGGCGAAGTGCCGGATTACTTGGGTAGGGACACCTAGTCCCGCCCGGATTGTTTAGGGGCGCGCCGGTCGCCACGCTCGGGTGCATGACGGTGACGCAACGTCGCAACCGGCCCGGTGATCCTTTCCCTCGGGCCCTGGACCAGGCGATCGCGGACAGTGGTCTCGGACTCGACCGGATCCGCCACCGGCTCGCCCAGCAGGGCGTCCGGGTCAGTGTCGCGACCTTGAGCTACTGGCGGACAGGAAGAAGCCGCCCCGAGCGATGCGACTCCCTGAAGGCGGTCGCGCTGCTGGAGCGGCTCTTCGAACTTCCGCACGGTTCCTTGCTGAACCGGCTGGGACCGCGTCGCCCCAGGGGGCGGTGGGGCGACGCGGGAACCGGGTCAGACTCCGGAGTTGCTGCGGATCCAGCTGCGGAAGTAGGGGACGTCCACGTAGATCGACGGCCCGGTCGCGCAGGTGCTGCTGTTGTTCCCGGCGCGGCTGGTGGCGCCGACCAGCTGCCAGACACCGTTGACCTGCTTCACCTGCGGGCCGCCCGAGTCGCCGTAGCAGGCGCCCTTGTTCCCGCCGGGGTTGTTGGTGCAGATCTCGCTCGCGCCGCTGATGCCGAGGCAGCGGTTGTCGGCGACGATCGAGGTGTCCAGCTGCTGCAGGGTGACCGGGGCACCGCAGGCACCCTGCGGGGCGCAGGTCTGGCCCCAGCCGATGATCCGCGTCGCGGTGCCGACGGCCCCGGACGAGTCGGCGATCGTGACCGGCGCCTGCGAAACCGACGTCGAGAGTCGCAGCAGCGCCAGGTCGGCGCTCGGGTGGGCGATCCGCTGGGCCACGCGGGCCACGGTGCCGCCGCTGGTGCGGTTCGTGGTCCCGACGCGCACCTGCGCCGGCGTGCCACAGTGCTTCGCGGTGACCACCCAGGTCGAGCTGATCAGTGAGCCACCACACTGGTGCCCACCGGAGCTCGACTGCTGGGACACCATGAACGAGTAGACCTGGGTCGCGTTGCCGCCGCCGACGATGTTCGGCTGGACGCCGCCGGTGGGCTCGGCCGCCGTCGCGACTCCGGGGAGCGTGAACACGGCCGCAGCCGCGATGGCCAAGCCCATCAGCAGGGATCGTGCCTTCATCTGGGTTCTCCTTCGGTGTGGCCGGAAGGTCCGGTGCCATGAACGCTAGGAATCGGACAACGCGCCCAGAACCGTCGGAAGTATGTGGCGTTTAACCGTTTAGACCGTTCGTCGGGGGCGACCTCCGATGACCCGCCGAGACGCGGCCTGACAGAATCCGGGCGTGTCCGACGAACTGAAGCGCCCGCGGGTGCTCTCCGGGATCCAGCCGACCGCCGACTCGTTCCACCTGGGCAACTACCTGGGTGCGCTGCGGCAATGGGTGCGGCTGCAGGACACCCACGAGACCTTCTACATGGTCGTCGACCTGCACGCGATCACCGTCGAGCAGGACCCGAAGGTGCTGCGCGACCGCACGCGCCGTTCGGCCGCGCAGTTGCTCGCGCTCGGTGTCGACCCGGCCCGCAGCGCGCTGTTCGTCCAGAGCCAGGTGCCGGAGCACGCCCAGCTGAGCTGGGTGCTGGAATGCCAGACCGGGTTCGGCGAGGCGAGCCGGATGACGCAGTTCAAGGACAAGGCCGCGAAGCAGGGCACGGATCGCGCCAGCGTCGGCCTGTTCACCTACCCGGTCCTGCAGGCCGCGGACATCCTGCTGTACCAGGCGAACGAGGTCCCCGTCGGCGAGGACCAGCGCCAGCACCTGGAGCTGACGCGCAACCTCGCGCAGCGGTTCAACAACCGCTACGGCAAGACGTTCACCGTGCCGGAGCCGCATATCGTCAAGGACACGGCGAAGATCTACGACCTGCAGGAACCGACCGCGAAGATGAGCAAGTCCTCGTCGACCGGGAACGGCCTCATCGAGCTGCTCGAAGACCCGAAGAAGTCGGCGAAGAAGGTCCGGTCGGCGGTCACCGACACCGGCCGCGAGATCGTCTTCGACGCCGAGAACAAGCCCGGTGTCTCGAACCTGCTGACGATCCTCTCCGCGCTGACCGACCAGCCGGTCGGCGAACTCGTCACCGCCTACGAAGGCAAGGGCTACGGCGACCTGAAGAAGGGTGTCGCCGAGGCGTTCGTCGAGTGGGCCACGCCGGTGCAGGAACGCGTCCAGTCCTACATGGACGACGTCGCCGAGCTCGACAAGGCGCTGGCCCTCGGCGCGCAACGGGCGCGGGAAGTCGCTTCGGTGACGTTGCGGAACGTCTACGACAACATCGGGTTCCTTCCCCCGGCAGGCTGATTCGCGCTGCGATGTCGCCGCCGCGTGGTTAGCGTTTCAAGGTGGCGAAAGATGACGGCGCGAAGCCGGAAGAGGACAAGCTGTTACCGCGCCTGAGGCGGAAGTACGGCTGGCTCGATCACCTCATCCGGGCGAACGACGCCTTCACCGAGCGCTACGGGAACCACTACGCCGCCGCGATCACCTACTTCAGTGTGCTTTCGGTGATCCCGATCCTGATGGTCGCCTTCGCGATCATCGGGATCGTGCTCCGCGGCGACACCGCGGTGACGAACCAGCTCGTCGACGGCATCAAGAAGTCGGTCCCGGAGGGACTGAGCGATCTGGTCGGCAGCATCATCCAGGCGGCGCTGGACTCCGGCGGCGGTATCGGCGTGTTCGGCCTGCTGCTCGCCCTGTACTCCGGCATCGGCTGGATGACGAACCTGCGGGACGCGCTGACGGCCCAATGGGGGCAGGAAAAGCAACAGTTGCCGTTGGTGTCGACGACGATCAAGGATCTGCTGTCGCTGGTCGGACTGGGTCTCGCGCTGGTGGTGTCCTTCGGCCTCACCGCGGCGGGCAGTGGCGTCGGGCGGTTCCTGCTCGAACTGGTCGGCCTGGAGGAGCAGAGCTGGGCCAAGTTCCTGCTGAAGGTCGCCACGATCCTGCTCGGCCTGCTCGCGAACACCCTGGTGTTCCTGTGGGTCATCGCGAGGCTGCCTCGTGAGCACGTCGCGCTGCGCAGCGCGGTCAAGGGCGCGATCTTCGCCGCCGTCGGGTTCATCGTGCTCCAGCAGGCCGCGACCGTTTACCTCGGCAGCGTCACGAAATCACCGGCGTTCACGTTGTTCGGCCCGGTGATCGGCCTGCTCGTGTTCGCGAATCTCGTTTCGCGGTTCCTGTTGTTCGTCACCGCGTGGACGGCGACGGCCAAGGAGAACATGCAGACGGTCATCGAGCCGCCGGCCCCGGTGCTGATCCATCCGAGGGTGACCGTGCAGCAGGGGCCGGGACTCGGCGCCGTCGGCGGGGCTTTCGCGACCGGAGCGCTTCTGGGCTGGTTCGGCCGCCGGAAGTCCTGATCCGTTACTCGCCCGCCATGGCCTTCTTGCGCTGGTGGCCGATGACGAACGACGCCACGATGATCAGGAAGACGACCAGCGTGATGATCCAGCCGGTCACCCCGAACGGGTCTTCCGCCGCGGCCGCGGCGCCGCTGTTCGACGTGCCGTCGGCGTTCGGCGCGGCCGATGCCTGGCCCGCTTCCACGGCCTCCGCCGCCTTGTATTCGATGCGCCCGACCGATTCGGCCTTGGCCTCACGCAGCGCGATGCCGTAATCGAGGAGCTTCGCCGCCTGTTCGACGACCCGCGTCGGACGCTGTTCGGCGCGGAGCATCACGACCGCGACCCGATGACCGTTCTGGAGCGCGCCGCCGACGTAGGTGTGCCGGGCGTCGTCGGTGAAGCCGGTCTTCCCGCCGATGAACCCGGGGTAGGTCCCGAGGAGCTTGTTGTCGTTGTAGATCGTGATGACCGGCTTTCCCGCGGTGGGCGGGATTTCGAAGCTCTTGGTCTTGACCACCCGCGCGAATTCCGGCTTCTTCATCGCGTAGTGGAAGATCAGGCTCATGTCGTAGGCCGAGGTCGACATGCCCGGGCCGTCGAGCCCGGACGGTGTCGCGGCCCGGGTGTCGGTGGCGCCGACGCGGATAGCCAGCTCGTTCATCTTCGCGACGGTGGCGTCGACCCCGCCGAGCACGGTGGAGAGCGCGTGCGCCGCGTCGTTTCCCGAGTGCATCAGCAACCCGTGCAGCAGCTGGTCCACTGTGTACTGACCGCCCGCGGCGATGCCCATGCAGGTGCACTCCTGCTCGGCGTCCTCCTTGGTCGGGGTGATGACCGTTTCCGGCTTGAGTTCGGTGACCACGACCAGTCCCAGCAGGACCTTGATCAGCGACGCCGGCCGCTGACGGGCGTGCGGATCCTTCGCGGCGATGACGTCGCCGGTTTCGAGGTCCTGAAGCACCCAGGACGCGGCGGTGCTCCCGTCGGGCGGGTTCAGCGCGCGCTTCGGGAGCACGAGCCCGCATTCGGCCATCCGGTCGCCGCCGACCGGGACCGGCGGGACCGGCAACGGGGCGGGCACGGCCTCGCCGGGGCGCGGCTTCTCGGAGGTGTCGATCGGCGCGGGAGGTGTCGTCTTGTTCGCGCACGGCTGCGCCTGGGCTGGTGGCTTCGGAGCGGCTGTGGCCACCGGCGTCACCGCGAGGGCGAGCACACCGGAAACGAGGACCAGGAGCGACCGGGAGATAGCGCTGTGCACCCGAGCAATGTAGCGTCGCCGGGCTCGCTGCATACTCAGGGGCATGCGCATTTCGCGAGGTACTTCGATGTTCCTGCTGGGTTTCGGCGTGTGGTCGTGGATCATCTGGATCACGTTCGCCAAGAACCTCTGGGACAGCGACCGCGCCTGGGCCGCCGACGGCTCGCCCACCGCTTACTTCATCGTGCACGCGGTGCTGACGGTCGTCTCGTTCGTGCTCGGCACCATCATCGGCCTGATCGGTCTGCGCACGCTTCGTGGCGCCAAGTCACGGGAGGCCGAAAAGGCTGACGCCTGATCCGGTTTGTCGTCCTTTTGTCGGTGGTGGCCGGGCTTCGGCTCGCTTACGTTCACTCCACCGAATCATGGAGGTGGAATGTCCCGGATCAGACGCCTGCTCGTCCCCGCGCTCGTCGCGGCGGCGGCGGGAAGTGTGTTCGCGGCCCCGTCGGCGAGCGCCGCGCCCGCGCCGCAGTGCGACACCGCGAGCGCGCCGTTCAACTACGTGGTGCTCTACAACCCGCGTACCCCGGAGCGCAAGGTCGACACCGAGCTGCGCGCCAAGTGCGGCGAGAAGGTCGCGTACTACCCGGAGATCGGGGTCGCGGTCGCGACCTCGCGCAACGCCGACTTCCAGGCGAAGATCGGTGTCTTCCGCGCCTACTCGGGCGGCCGTGACGTGGCGTTCCCGCCGGCGGCGTCGGCCCGTTCGACCCACTCCGCCGTGGTCGACACCAAGGAGAGCGAAGAGACCACCAGCGTCGCGGCCGAAGAAGACCTCTCGGCCCAGCAGTGGGACATGCGGGCGATCCAGGCTCCCGAGGCGAACAAGGTCTCCGGTGGCAGCCGCTCGGTGACCGTCGGCGTGCTGGACTCGGGCATCGAGCCCACCCACCCCGCGCTGAAGGCCGCCATCGACCCGAAGACCTCCGCGGGCTGCAACACGGGTGCGCCCGACACGACGCCCGCCGCCTGGGCGCCCACGAGCTCCGACCACGGCACGCACGTCGCCGGCACCATCGCGGGCAAGGACAGCGCGCGCGGCTTCACGGGCATCGCGCCCGGCGTCAAGCTGGCGTCGGTGAAGGTCGTGAACGACGACGGCCTGATCCTCCCCGAAGCCGCCGTGTGCGGGTTCATGTGGGCGGCGAAGCACCGCTTCCCGGTCACGAACAACAGCTACTACATCGACCCGGGCATGTTCTACTGCACGAAGGAGCCGGGCGACGCGGCCGCGTTCGAGGCCGTCCGCCGCGCGGTGACCTACTCGACCGGCCGTGGCGTGCTGAACGTCGCCGCCGCCGGCAACAGCGGCTTCGACCCGGACAAGCAGACCGTCGACCCGAACCGTCCGCACCCCGTCGACTCGAGCTGCGGGATCCTGCCCAAGGCCATCGACGGCGTCGTCAACGTCTCGGCCATCGGCTACGCGGGCACGAAGTCGTCGTACAGCAACTACGGCAACGACGTTTCGGTCACCGCGCCCGGCGGCGACCGGGCCCAGCTGCCGCCCGCCGGACAGGGTGCCGGTTGTCCGCTGTCGACGATCTTCAACGGCGCGTACGGCACCAAGTGCGGTACGTCGATGGCGTCGCCGCACGCCGCCGGTGTCGCCGCGCTGCTGGCTTCCCGTTACCGCCACGCTCCGCCTGTGGCGCTGAGGTGGCTGCTGGAGCACCAGGCCGACACGGTCGCCTGTGGTTCCGCGGCGCCGGTCTGTGAAGGCCCGGCGAAGGACAACTCGTACTACGGGCACGGGCGCGTCAACGCCCTGGACGCGGTGAAGTAAGTAAGTCCTTTCTCTGCCAAGTCCGTGAAGGCCTCCTTGAGGGACCCAGGGTCCCTCAAGGAGGCCTTCACGGACTATCAAGCACCACGGTCGAC
>NZ_JBHXJK010000035.1:0-73172 GCF_042723255.1 Amycolatopsis thailandensis | reverse complement strand
TCATTGCGCTAGGCGCAATGAAGGGGGCCTTCACGTACTTGGGGAAGACTGCGGCCAGCACCAGCAGCAGAAGGCCGTAGAGGACGAAGGATTCCGTCGCCAGCCACCAGCCGAAGCTCCCGGCGGGCCGCGGCGCGAGCCACATCGGCGCGATCACGAACAGCGCCGCCGTCACGGCGGCGAGCACGTACGAAACCGCCGATCGCAGCCACACCAGCAGCACGAGGATCGGCACGCACCAGATCCAGTGATGCGTCCAGGTCACCGGCGAGACCAGGAGGCCGCCGACCGCGCAGGCGGTCAGCGCGAACACCGGTTCCGCGACGCGCGCGATCACGAACGCGGTCAGCGCGACCACCGCGGCCGCGGCCAGCACCCAGACGATCTCTTCCGCCGAGCCGAACCCGAAGCGCGCCAGCATCCCGCGCAGCGACTGATTGCCGACGTAGCCGCGATCACCGATGCGGCTGGTGTCGAAGAGGACGTCCGTCCAGAACTTCGCCGACGCGCCGGGCGCGAACGCGAACATCAGCAGCCCGGCGCCGAGGAACCCGGCGACGACCCGGACGGCGGAGCGGAAGTCCTTGCGGAACAAGAAGAACAGGATGAAGAACGCCGGGGTCAGCTTGATCGCGGCGGCGACGCCGATCAGCAGTCCCTTCGTGCGCGCGCGGCCCGGCAGCAGGGCGTCGAGCACGACCATCAGCATCAGCAGGGTGTTGATCTGGCCGAAGCCGAGCGTCGACCGGACCGGCTCCATGAGCCCGCCGACGGCCTGTGCCCCGATCGCGGCCAGGACGGCGATGGCGCGACCCCGGACGTTCGCGCGGTCGGTGAGCGAGCCGTTGAGCGTCGCGACGAAGAGGTACACGACGATCCCGCCCGCGATGATCGACGCGAGCCCGACCAGCCTCGTCGCGATCGCCGTGGACAGCAGCGTGCCGGGTACGAACACCGCCGCCGCGAACGGCGTGTACGTGAAGGGCAGCCAGCCGCCGTGCGTCTGGACCCAGGTGCCGTACAGGTCTCCCGAGTCGAGGAGCAGCCGGGAACCGCCGACGTAGACCTCGAGGTCCTGGCCGTCGAAAACCTTCATGGTGAACAGCACGCCGACCACGACGACTTCGAGCGCGAGCAGCGCCCCCGCGAGTTTCCGCCCCGACAATCCCACCAGCACCCGGCGAGATTACCCACCGCCACCACGCAGTTAGTCCTCTGGATGCGGTAGTTGGCAGTGCGAACCACCGCATCCAGAGGACGAAACGCCAGCTAGGCGAGGGCCTGGGTCGGCGGCAGCCGCGCCGCGCGCATCGCCGGATAGGCACCCGCGACGGCACCGACGAGCGCCGAGACCCCGACCCCGCCGAGCAGGGCGCCGACCGGAAGCACCGCCGGCCAGCCCTGGCTCAGCGCGTACCCGGAGGTCACGAGGACGCCGACCAGCACCCCGGCGATCCCGCCGAGCCCGGACAGCAACACCGACTCGGCCAAGAACTGGCCTCTCACCTGCCGTTTCGTCGCGCCGAGCGCGCGGCGCAGGCCGATCTCCCGGCGCCGCTCCAGCACCGAGATCACCATCGTGTTGGCCACCCCGACGCCGCCGACCAGCAACGCCACCCCGCCGAGCCCGAGGAACAGCGCGCTGTAGGTGTTCTCCGTCAGCTTCTGCGCCTCCAGCGCCTCCGACGGGCGACGCACCTCGACCTCGTTCGGCGCCTCCGGGTTCATCGTGTGCGCGAGCACCGAGCGGACGTTCTCGACCTGCGAATCCTTCGCGCGCACGTACACGGTGGTCGAATGCCCCTTGAAGCCGAGGAGCCGCACCGCCGCGTCCCAGCCGACCAGCGCCGACCGCTCGATCTCGGGCGCCAGCGGCGTCGGCCCGAGGATCCCGCCCACGGTGAACCACTTCCCGTCGATGAACACCTTCGGCGGGGCGGCCTGGTCGATGTGGTCGATCCCGAGCCGCGCGGCCGCGACCGAGCCCAGCACGACGACCGGGTAGTCGCGGGTCGCGTCACGGAGGAACCGGCCGTCGCGGACGGAACCACCGATGACGTCGAGCAGTTCCGGCGTCGCCGCGAAGACGGACAGGCCGGACGTCTCGTCCTTGTCGATCTTGTCCGTCCGCCGGACCGACGCGCCGGTGCCGCCGGTCGCGGACGCCGCCGTCACCGGGGCGATCCGCTTCGCCATCGGCACCGCGCTGTCCGGCAACGTCGCGTCGCCGCCGAACATCGTCTTGCCCGGTCCCGCGGTGAGCAGATTGGTTCCGAGCGCGGACAGCTGGTCTTGCAGTGCCTTCGCGCCCGACGCCGGGATCGCGAGCACCGCCACCATCGCGGCGATCCCGATCCCGATGCCGAGCGCGGACAGCACCGCGCGCATCGGCCGCGTCCGCATCCCGTGCGCGCCGAGGTTCAGCACGTCACGCGGGCCGAGCCGGGCCGGATCCGGCGTCTTGTCGAGCACCGGCGGGCTCACACCGGCACCCCCGTCCCGGTGTCGAGCCGGATCCGGCCGTCCCGCAGCTCGATCCGCCGCGGGATACCCGCCGCGATCTCCCGGTCGTGAGTGATGATCACGACCGTCGTCCCCTGCGAACTCAACGTGGCGAGCAGGTTGAGGATCGCCGCGCCGTTGCCCGTGTCGAGGTTCCCGGTCGGCTCGTCGGCCAGCAGGATCGACGGCGAGTTGACGACCGCCCGCGCGATCGCCACCCGCTGCCGTTCCCCGCCGGAGAGCTCGTTCGGGAAATGACACGCACGGTGCGCGAGACCGACCCGGTCGAGCGCCGCCAGCGCCCGCTCGCGTCGTTTCCGCCGCGGCACCCCCGCGTACAGCAGCCCCGTCGCGACGTTGTCGACCGCGCTCACCCCCTCACTGAGGAAGAACTGCTGGAACACGAAACCGATCCACCGTGACCGCAGCGCGGAAAGCTTGCGGTCGGGCAACTTCGCGACGTCGTGCCCGCGCAGTTCGATGACGCCGCTGGTGGGCCGGTCGAGTGTGCCCATCAGCTGCAAGAGCGTCGACTTGCCGGAACCGGACGGCCCGAGGATCGCGACCATCTCCCTGTCCTCGATGGACAGTGTCACCTCGTGCAGGGCGCGCACGCCGCCGGGATAGGTGCGCGAGGCGTCGCGCACGGCCAGCACCGGGGTCATGACGTCGTCACCACCCGCATCCCGGCGGCGAGGCCGGTGCCGGAGATCTCGACGCGGCCGCCGGAGAACAGGCCGGTCTTCACCGCGATGAGCCGTCGCTTGCCGCCTTCGTCGACCTCGACGGCGTAGCCGCCCTCGGCGAGCGCGAGCAGGGCGCCGACCGGGACCGCCAGCACTCCACTGTGGACTTCCTTGGTGAACCGAACCGAGACCGGCGTCGAATCGAGCGACCCCGCGGCGGCCGGATCGTCCAGTTTGATCTTGACCTTGATCTTCGGTTTGCCGTCGTCCTGCCCGGCGCCGTCCTTGCCGTTCTCCGCGACCTTGCCGACCTCGGTGATCACGCCGTTGGTCGTCTTGCCGCCGGTGATTTCGACACCGACCTTGTCCCCTTCCTTGGCGATGGCCTGCTTGGCGGCGTCGAGTTTGACCTCGACGATCCGCTCGGTGCCGGTGTACTTCAGCAGTTCGCCTCCGCCGGGACCGCCGAGCTGCGCGGCGAGCTGCGAAACCCGGATCTCGCCGGCCGCGAGGACGACGTCGCCCTGCCCGAAGGCGCCGGTCTGCTCGACCCCCAGCGACTTCTGCCACTTCTTGATCGCGGCGGCGGTGGCCGAGGTGAACTTCTTGTCGGGCGTGCCGAAACGGCCGAAACCGAGCGCCTTCAGGTTCTCTTCCAGCTGCTTGACGTCCGGGCCGTCCGCCGCCCCGTCCGCGAGGTCACGGAAGAACGGCAGCGTGCCGTAGAACAACGGGACCGGCTTGGCGTCGACGCCGTACACGGCCTTGCCGCGGGTGAGCACGGCGCCCGCGTCCGGAAGGGACGTGATGGTGCCCTGTTTCCGGCCGGCGAGGGAGCTTTCCTCGCCGTAGCCCAGCTTTCCGCTCGCTTCTTCCTCCTCCTGCAAGTCGGTCTTCTCCACCTTCGCGGTTTCGACCGGTGGCGGCGCCTGCCCGACCTGCTGGGCCTCCGACGTCACCCTGGTCAGCACGACCACCGACGTCGTCCCGACCACGACGGCGAGGACCGCCGCGATGATGAACCAGCGCGCCCGGCGCGAACGCCGAGCGCCGCCGGGACCTTCGTGTTCGCTCATTTCGCCGGAGCCGCCCTCATGGTCATGCCGAGACCGCAGGCCTTCGCCGCTTCTTCGAACTTCTTCGGGTCACCGTTCGCGTCGCCCAGCGCGATGGCGGCGCCGCCCTTGCCCGCGGGCTCGGGGTCCGGGAAGTCGATGCCGTGGTCGCGCATGCACTTGGCTTCCTTGCGCATCTTGTCGAGCTCTTCCGGCGTCGGCGGCTTGATCTCGCCGCCGTTCGGCAGGAGCTTGCGGCACGCCTCGTCCGCGGCCTTCATCTTGTTCTCGTCGAACCCACCCTCGACCGCCTCGAAGGTGACCGTGTCCTGGCCGTTGGCGTCCCTCTTGGGATCGGGCATGTCGACCCCGTGCTCGCGCATGCACTTCGCGAAGTTGCGCCTCTTGTCCTCGTCGGACACGTTGTCGGCCTGCTGTCCGTCACCGGCGCCGGCGCTCGGCGGTGACGAGATCGAGGCGACCTTGTCGCCGCCGTCCCCGCCGCCGCAGCCGGCCACCAGCGCGAAGACCGCTCCGGCGATCAGTGCCGCCATCGGTCGTTTCCGCATCGCTGCTCCTTCGGTCGTCTTGGCGACCCGATTTCTACGGAGGCGGCGATTCCGGCGCGGTAAGCGAAGTCGCTTATGTCGCGCTTACGCTCCCACTGGTCCGGCCCGCGGCAGGTGCACCCAGCCGGAACACGCGTGCTTGGAGGCCGAACTCATGTGCTTGACGCCGGAACTCGCGTGCTTGAAGCCGTAACTCGCGTGCTTGAAGCCGGATCACGCGAGTTACGGCTCCAAGCACATGAGTTCGGCCTCCAAGCACGTGAGTCACGGCTTCGATCACGCGAGTTCGGCCGGGGCCACCTGGCCGGCTGAGCCAAGCCGTCCGCAGGTACCGGCTCTGTCTCGGCAGAACGCGTTGTGAAAGCCACTTTCGCAACCTTCAACGTTGCGAAAGTGGCTTTCGCGACACCGGGCCGAGGTGGGCCGGACCGGTCCGTTCGCGTGACCGAGTGGACGACACGTGTGATCAGACGGACGACACTCGTGGCCAGACGGACGACATTCGGCGACGGCCGAGTCCCCACCGCGTGCCGTCCGCCCAATCACGCGTGTCGTCCGTCTGATCACGCGTGTCGTCCCACCGGTCACGCGAAACCGTCCGACCGCAGATACCTAAGACACGGTGCCTCCAACCCGACCGGGCCACACCACCCGGCCGGACGACCCGCGCTTATCTCGCGCTTACCCCCATCCGGGGCAGACTGACCTGGTGAGAGTGCTGGTGGTGGAAGACGAGCGGCTTCTGGCGGACACGATCGCCGAGGGCCTGCGACGGTTCTCCATGGCCGTCGACGTCTGCTACGACGGCGGCCAGGCCCTGGACCGGGTGGGGGTGCACGGCTACGACGTCGTCGTGCTCGACAGGGACCTTCCCGTCGTGCACGGCGACGAGGTCTGCGCGGCGGTGCTGAAGACCGGCGGCGAGGCGCGGGTCCTCATGCTGACGGCCGCCACCGACGTCGACGACCGGGTAGCCGGGCTGGGCCTCGGCGCCGACGACTACCTGACGAAACCGTTCGCGTTCGCCGAACTGGTCGCGCGGGTGCAGGCGTTGTCGCGGCGCGCGCGGCCGGCGCTGCCGCCGGTATTGGAACGCGGCGGCGTCGTCCTCGACCTGCCACGGCACCAGGCGTCCCGCGACGGCCGGTTCCTTCCCTTGTCCCCCAAGGAATTCGCGGTACTGGAGGTGCTGATGCGCGCCGAAGGGACCGTGGTCAGCGCGGAGGACCTGCTGGAGAAGGCGTGGGACGAGCACGCCGACCCGTTCACGAACGCCGTCCGCGTGGCGATGATGACGTTGCGGCGCAAGCTCGGCGAGCCGCCGCTGATCGAGACCGTGCCCGGCGCCGGTTACCGGTTCGGGTCGTGAAACCGCTCCGGCTCTCCGTCCGCACCAAGCTGACGGCGCTCTACGGCGGGGCGTTCCTGATCGTCGGGCTCGCGTTGCTGATCGTCAACTACCTGCTGGTGAGTTCGAAGCTGCCGGACACGGCCGCCTTCGCCGACACCGCCGCGGGCATCTCGGTCCAGCGCGCCCAGGCGTACCCGATGGACACGGCGACCATCATGCCCGTCGAGCGCGCCCAGGCCACGCAGCTGGTCGCGACCTCGATCACCGAATACCGCTCGGACGTCCTTTCGACACTGCTGTGGCAATCGCTGGTGGCACTGGCGATCGCCGGCGCGCTCGCGGTGCTGCTCGGCTGGCTGATGGCGAGCCGGGTGCTGCGGCCGCTGCACGCGATCACTTCCACCGCGCGGAAACTCGAGGTCGAGAACCTCGACAGGCGGATCGACCTCGACGGCCCCGACGACGAACTCAAGGAGCTCGCCGACACCTTCGACGGCATGCTCGACAGGCTCGCCGTGTCGTTCGACAGCCAGAAACGCTTCGTCGCCAACGCGTCCCACGAACTGCGGACCCCGCTGGCCGTGCAGCGCACGCTGGTCGAGGTGGCGATGGCCGACCCCGACGTCAGCCCGGAGGTCCGGAAACTCGGCGAGCACCTGATCTACACCAACGAACGCAGCGAACGGATGATCGAGGGCCTGCTCGTGCTCGCCCGCAGCGATCGCGGCCTGGCCGCGCGCGGCCCCGTCCGCCTGGACGAGGTCGCGGCGACGGTCATCCGGTCGGCGGCGGCCATGGCCGAGGAAGCGGGCGTCACCGTGGAGTCGCGGCTGCGGCCGCGGACCGTGTCCGGCGACCCCGTGCTGCTGGAACGGCTGGTCACGAACCTCGTGCACAACGCCATCACCTACAACCGCAAGGGCGGCTGGATCCACGTCGACATCGGCGGCGACCCGGCGCTGGTGGTGCGCAACACCGGCCCTCAGGTGCCGTTGGACGCCGTACCCGCGCTGTTCGAACCGTTCCGGCGGCTGTCGGTCGACCGGACCGGCGACTCGCGCAACGCCGGGCTCGGACTGTCGATCGTCCGGTCCATCGCCCAGGCGCACGGCGGGACCGCGGGCGCGGAACCGGGCGGACGCGGCGGCGGACTGGTCGTCCGGATCCGGCTGCCGTAGATTCCCCCGATCGTGACTGTGTGTGTCCAGCGCGTCACGCGGCGAGCCGTGGATTACTCCAGCAGAATGCACTTGCGGTCATGAACAAAATAGTGAGCAGGACACATGACATCGGCGCGCCTCACACGTCAAGGCGACGCGCCGTTTTAACGTGGACACCCACAAAGGTGAAGAATCGGGGAGGCGAGAATGCGAGCGCTACGGGTGGTCGGGCTGCACGAGGACGGTAAGTCCATCGTGTGCGAAGACCCGGCGAGCCGCACGCGCTTCCTGCTCCCCGCGGACGAGAGGTTGCGAGCGGCGGCGAGGGGTGACATCACCCGCCTCGGCCAGATCGAAATCGAGTTGGAGAGCCAAATGCGGCCACGCGAGATCCAGGCACGAATCCGGGCCGGTGAGTCCGTGGAGCAGGTCGCGAGCAGCGCCGGCGTGACCGTGCAGCGCGTCGAGCGGTTCGCGTACCCGGTCCTGCTCGAACGATCCCGCACCGCCGAACTGGCCCAGCGCGCGCACCCGATCCGCGAAGACGGCCCCGACGTGCAGACCCTCGGTGAGGTCGTCGCGCACTCCTTCGGGCAGCGCGGCCACGACTACAGCCAGGCGACCTGGGACTCCTGGCGCGGCGACGACGGCAAGTGGGTCGTCGTGCTGAGCTGGAAGGCAGGCCGCTCGGACAACCGCGCGCACTGGGCGTTCGCGCCCGGCGCGCACGGCGGCACCGTGCAGGCGCTCGACGAAAACGCCGAAGTCCTGCTCAACCCCAACGCCTACCGCGCCCCGCGCACGGTCCGGGCGCTGGACCCCGCCAAGGAACCAGCCGTTCAGCCCACTCTCGATTCGGCTCCGGACGAACCGGTCGCGAAGGTGATCGACGCGCCGCTCGCGGAGCCCGACGAAGATGTCGAGCCACCACTCCCGGCTGACGAGCCGGAGGAAGTGGCCGAACCCGCTCCACGGGCGAAGGGGAAGAAGAACCACCCCATCGTTCCATCCTGGGAAGACGTCCTGTTGGGCGTCCGATCGCAACGAGGTTGACTTCGCACGTAATGGCCCCTTCCGGTGGAGGGGCCATTACGTGCGTCCGGGGACCTGCGCGATCAGGGATTTCGGCGCCACGAGGCAATAGGCGTCGGTGACGATCCGCTCGATCTCGGCCCAGTCGACGTCGACGTCCACCCGGACCCCGATCCAGCCACTGTGCCCGACGTAGGGCGGCCGGAAGAACCGTTCCGGCTCGGCGCCCACCAGTTCTTCCTGCGCGCCGGGCGGCGCCGGGCACCAGAACGCGACCTTGTCGTCGTGATGACGGTCGGCGTACTTGACGAACGACTTCTTGCCGCGCACGAACCACGCCGGCTCGCCGTGGCTGAGGCGCTCGGAGGTCTCCGGCAGCGCGAGGCAGAGCCGTCTGAGTGAAACGAGCGGGTCACCGGCCATGGATCTCAGTATCCTCGTGCGAGGGGGATACTCATGCACGATTGGTACATCAGCACCGTCCGGTTGCGGTACGAGGTGTTCACCGGGGCGCCGTACTCCCACGTGTCACCGCTGGAATGGCGGATCGACCCCGAGAGCGTCCGCGGGATCGCGCGCGAACGCGGCTACCTGGAGATCCCGCCGATGTACCAGGGCTGCCTCAGTTTCCAGTACGCGCCACAGCACGTGCCGCCGGTTCCCTGGTTCGACGGTCCCGACCGGCCGGACAAGGACCGGGAACGCTGGCTGCTCAACCGGATCAGCGGTTCGGACCAGGTCTGGATCAGCCTCAAGCACGCGAACCTCTCCGCCCGGCGTGTCGCGGAGGTCGCCGGGACGGAGGGTTTGCGGGTCGCGGCGGATTTCGGCGATCCGGACGACCGGATCCTCCTGCTCGGCCGCGACCCGTCACCACCGCGGCTTCCCTTGCCCGCGCCGCCGGGGCCCGGGTTCCGCCCCGTGTGGCTGAACGGCATCGTGCCCGTCACGATCGCCGTCCTGCTCGTCGTGGCGCTGATTTCCGCCGGAGCGTCGGACGAATCCGAGGACCCGCTGGCCAACCTGCTGTTCTTGGCCGCTTTCGCCGGAATCATCCCGGCCGCCTTCGTCACCTGCGTGTTCCCGCGCACCTCCCGCCTCGGGTGGCTCGCGCGGGAATTCGACGGGCGGCCCCACGTGCAGATCGCGATGCGCGCCTACCGGATCTCCGCGGCGCTGGTCACGCAGATCGCCGGATACCGCGGTTACACGCTGAGCGGGCAACGGACGACGCAGGCGGGCGGGCAGATCCTGATGTTCTCCAAACGCGTCTAGAAGACGACGACCAGCACGCCGATCCACGCGATCACGATCCCCGCGGCCGCGCCGAACGACGCCCACCGCACGATCGGCACCCGGCGCGCCAGCCACAGCGACGGAGCGATCCCGGCGGTCACGACGGCGGACGCGAGCAGCGCGAGCCAGCCGCTGGTCTCACGCGCCAGGGTGTTCGCCAGCGCCAGCATCGCCACGACGACCACGGCCGCGACGAACGCGGAGATGGTCAGCCCGGTCAGCCACGGGGTCGGTTCCCCGGCGGGGTCCGGCGTGCCGAAGAGGCGGCGCGCGAGTTCGCTGCGGGGTGCCGGAGTGGGCGGGTCGACGATGACGCCTTCGCCGGAGACGGGATCGACGAACCGCACCGAGGTGCCCATCGTGGCGGCGACCCGCTGGGCGAGCTGACGACCTCGCTGGGAGACCACGGAAACGGCTTCGGTACCGGTGTCGCCGGAGTCGGGGTCACCGGAGTCGCCGGGGCGGGCGGCGCCGACGGCCGACGCGACACGCGCCCACTCGTGCAGCGCCTGGGCGAGGTCCGAACCGATCGCGAGTGAGTGCGGGTCCACCTCGCGCGCGCTTCCGCCGCCCGGCCCGGCCAGCACCGCGCGTCCCTCACGGATCCGCAATTCCATGGGTTCTCCTCGTGATCGCTCGGATGCTCACGATAGCGGTGGACGCGTCTCGTAGAACGCGATCGCGCCCGCGGTCGCGACATTCAGCGAATCGACGCCGTCGGGCATCGGGATCCGCACCGCGACGTCGGCGGCGGCGATGGCCTCGTCGGTCAGGCCGGGGCCCTCCGCACCCAGCATCAACGCGATCTTCTCCGGTGTTTGATCCCGTAACTGGCGCAGCGAAACGGAATCCGCACGAGGAGTGAGGGCCGCGATACGGAAACCGCGCTCCCGCAGCAGTTCCAGGTCGCCGGGCCAGGAACCGAACGTGGCGAACGGGACGCGCAGCACATGCCCCATCGAAACGCGGACGCTGCGCCGGTACAACGGGTCCGAACAACCGGCTCCGAGCAGGACGCCGTCGACACCGAGCGCGGCCGCGTTGCGGAACAGCGAGCCGAGATTCTCGTGGTCACCGACGCCTTCGAGCACCGCGAGCACCCGCGCGCCGTCGATGACGCTTTCGACCGTCGGCGGCGGGACGGGCCGGTCCGCGACGGCCAGAATCCCGCGGTTCAGATGGAATCCGACCGCCTCGGCCATCGTCTCGGCCGAGGTCACGTAGCCGGGGACGTCGACGCCGTCCAGTTCGCCGCTCAATTCGTGGAATCGCCGCTCCACGCCGAGGAGGGCGCGGACCGGATATCGGGATTTGAGCAGCCGTTCGACCACGACGGTGCCCTCGGCGATCACGAAGCCACGCCCGCCCGGCCGATCGGGCCGCCGATCGGCTGTGGACAAGTCGCGGAAATCGTCGAGCCGGGGGTCGCCGGAATCGTCGATGGTGATCAGTTCAGCCACCGGGAGAGTGTGTCATCACCCCCACCGCGCGCCGTTTGCGTCCGAACGTTCCGGGCGAGGTGGTACGAACGGGCGTATTTTGCTGTAAGTTAACCCCTAGTGACAGAGAGCACCAGTTTGGCCGCTAGCCGGGCGAAGGCGATGCGTGAAACCGTTGGGCCGCCTGGCAGTCCCGCCTGGATCCCGCGGAGCGTGGCCAATGAGGAGCTCGACGAACATGGGTAAGAATCTTTCGGCGGACCCCTGTGAACCGCAAGATCGCGGACGTTACCGCCGAAAGGTCCAGCGTTGTCTCGACACTTTGGCCCGAATGCTCACCGACGGGAGTTTTTCCTTCCCTCGCAAGAACATCGGGCTCGAGGTCGAACTCAATCTCGTGGACGCCGAGCTGCGCCCGTCGATGACGAACACGACGGTGCTCGAGGCGCTGAACGATCCGTCGTTCACCACCGAACTCGGCCAGCACAACCTGGAGCTCAACGTGCCGCCGCGGCCGCTGGCCGGCGAGTCCGCGCTCCAGCTGGAGGACGATCTCCGCGCGTATCTGGGCGCCGCCGCGCGCACGGCCGAGGAATCCGGCGCCTCGCTGGCGATGATCGGCATCCTCCCGACGCTGCGGCACGAGCACTTCGACCAGAAGTGGCTCACCAACAACGCGCGGTATTCGCTGCTCAACGACCGGATCTTCGCCGCGCGCGGCGAGCGGACGGTGCTTTCGATGGAGGGCGCGCCACTGCCCGGCAGACAACCCGAGCGCCTGCGCAGCTACTCCGAGTCGATCCTGCCCGAGGCCGCCTGCACCTCGGTCCAGCTGCATCTCCAGGTCGCGCCGGAGGAGTTCGCGGCGCATTGGAACGCGGCACAGGCGCTGGCCGGGGTCCAGATCGCGGTCGGCGCGAATTCGCCGTTCCTGCTCGGCAAGACGCTCTGGCACGAGACTCGGATCCCGCTGTTCCTGCAGGCCACGGACACCCGGCCGGAGGAGCTGAAGAACCAGGGCGTGCGGCCGAGGGTCTGGTTCGGTGAGCGGTGGATCACGTCGATCTTCGACCTGTTCGAGGAGAACGTCCGGTATTTCCCCGGCCTGCTGCCCGAGACCGACCGGGAAGACCCGATCGAAGCGCTCGACTCCGGCCAGGCGCCGAAACTCACCGAACTGCGGATGCACAACGGCACCGTCTGGCGCTGGAACCGGCCGGTCTACGACGTCGTCGACGGCATGCCGCATCTCCGGGTGGAGAACCGGGTGCTGCCCTCGGGCCCGACCGTCGTCGACATGGTCGCGAACGCGGCCTTCTTCTACGGTGCCCAGCGGGCTCTCGCCGAGGCCGACCGTCCAGTGTGGACACAGATGTCGTTCCAGGCGGCCGAGGAGAACATGTACGCGGGGGCGCGACGGGGTTTCGACGCGCAGTTGTACTGGCCCGGCATCGGCTGGATCCCGCCGGACGAGCTGGTGCTGCGGGTCCTGCTGCCGCTGGCGCACGAGGGATTACGCCGATCGGATGTTTCGGACGCGGCGAGAGAGCGCTATCTGGGCGTCATCGAGCAGCGCTGCCTCACCAGGAGGACCGGCGCGGCGTGGCAGCGGGAGTTCGTCCTGCGCGCGGAGGAGCGCGGGGCCGAGCGCGAGACCGCGCTGAACCGGATGCTGGGCCGGTACCTGGAGCTGTCCGCGACCGACACGCCGGTGCACACCTGGCCCCTGGAGGCCTAAGGTCTCCTTCCAGGAGGTGGCTCGTGCCCAAGATCATCGGCCGGTCGCTGGAGGAGCACCGGCGCGAGGTCCGCAGCAGGGTGTTCGACGTCCTGCGCGGGCAGCTGTACGAGCGCGGGTTCGACGCGGTCACGCTCGCGGGGGTCGCGGCCGAAGCCGGTCTCGGCCGGACGGCGATGTACAACCACTTCCCCGACAAGGAAAGCCTGCTGGTCGCCTTCGTCGAGGACGAGGCGACACGGTACGTCGAGCGGCTGACGGCGGCCGTCGCGACCGCCGACACCCCGGTCGCGAAGCTCTCGACGTTCGTCCGGCTGCAACTGCGGGTGCTGGCGGAGTACCACCTGCCGCCGGGGACGGCGCTCGCGTCGGCGCTGGCGCCCGCCGCGTACCGGCGGATCAGCGCGCACGCGGATCCCATCACCGGCCAGCTGCGGGAGATCCTCGCCGAGGGAGTGCCGGAAGAGGATCCGGACGTGCTGATCCCGATGATCACCGCCGCGCTGGGCAGCCGTCAGGTGGTCGACGTGCCACCCGAACGGCTGGACGACGCGATCGAGGGAGCGGTCCGATTCGTGCTCAGAGCGGTCGGCATGACGGAGAAACCTAAAGATTAGGGTAGCCTAACTCGCAGTTGTGCCTTACGCTCTTTCTGACAGCATGTCAGATCGATGCTTGGAGGCTGTGTCCATGCCGGTGACCACCGACGTCGAATCCGGGCCGTTCTCCGCGAACCTTCGCGCCTCCACCATGGCCGCCCACGAGCGGGCCAACCACTCCGAGTACATGAACGCGCTGCTCGGCGGCGAGCTCTCGCTGGAGGGCTACACCCGGCTGGCCATCCAGTACTACTTCATCTACCAGGCCATCGAGCGCGCCGCCGACAAGCTGGCCGCGGACCCGGTGGCGGGCAAGTTCGTCTTCGAGGAACTGCGGCGGCTGCCGAGCCTCGAACGCGACCTCGAACACCTCGTCGGCCCGGACTGGCGGGAGACCGTCCGCCCGCTGGCCTCGACGGAGCGTTACGCGCGGCGCGTGGCCGAGGCGTCGGACTGGTCCGGCGGGTTCGTCGCCCACCACTACACCCGCTACCTCGGCGACATCGCCGGCGGCCAGGTCATCCGGCGACTGCTGGAGCGCAAGTACGAGGTGCGCGACGCGGGGTCGCTGTTCTACCACTTCGACCAGCTGGGCAGCGCGCCCAAGTTCCGGGACGGCTACCGCGAGCGGCTGAACTCGGCGCCGTGGAGCGAGGACGAGCGCGCGCGGCTGATCGAGGAGGCGATCGTGGCCTTCGAGTGCAACATCGCGGTGTTCGACGAGCTGGCGAGCGAGCTGGACTCGTACCGGGCGGCCTGACCTCGGTCCCGTGTGTCATGAGGGGTCCCCATGGGACGAATTCCGTCCCATGGGGCCCCCTCATGACATCGCTCACGCGGTCCGGCGACGCACCACCAGTACCAGAAGCAGTCCGGCGCCCAGCAACACCAGACCGCCCAGCAGCCAGACGCCGCTCTCGACACCGGTGGAGGCCAGCGCCGAGTCCGGCCGGTACTTCACGTCCGGCACCAGGTCATCGGAGCCGGAGCCCGAGCCGGCACCGGGACCCGAGCCGGGCCCGGAACCGCCCGGCAGGTTCGCGCACGACGCACCGAGCGTCACCGCGGCCTCGTCGAGCACCTCGCCGACCGTGTAGAACTTCGCGAAAGCCTCCGCGTTGCCCAGGGTGACCTTGATCCCGGCGACACTCAGCACGCCCGCGCCCTCGGTGGTCTTCGCCGCCGCAAGGTCCAGCGACGCGAGTTCCACACCAGGCTGATTGATGGGCGGCGACGGCGCCCCGCTGGTCGTCTTCAGTTCCACGTCGGCGTAGAGCGTGCCCTTCCCCTGCGCCACGACCACCTTCGGCCGCCCGATCGACAATTCGAACGAGTGACTCGGATAGGCGAAGGTCACCTTGCCCCGGAACTGCGTCGTGAACTCGCTCGCCGACTGGTACCGCACGCTGTCGAAGCCCCACCGGTAGGCCCCGCTCGGCGGCCCCGTCCCGTCGATCTTGTCGATATCGGTGACCTCGACACCGTCCGAAGCGGTGATAGACGTGCCCGAACCGGTCGCGACATAGCGGCGGAAGCTCTGTTTGAAGCCCCACAACAGGTTTCCCTGCTTCGCGGAATTCGGGGTCAGCACACACGCCGAGGACGTCGTCGAGGCGGGAGTCGAGGTCGGAGTCGAGGTCGGAACCGAACTCGTGGGCGCCGAACTCGTGGGCTGACTTGAAGTGGGCGCGGGGCCGCTCTTGCCGGGGAAGGCGATCCGGCCCGTGTCGAGAGCGTCGCCCTCCTTGTAGAAGTCGGCGAACGCCTCGGCGCCCTCCTTGGTCAGTTTCGCCGACTCGATGTCGACGATGACGCCGTCCCCCACCTGTTGTGGCGCCTTGAGCTTGAGGTCGGCGAACACGACGTCGGACGGCGTCCGCACCTTCTGGGGCGCGGTCTTGGTCCCGTAGAAGGAATACCCGATCTTCGCGGTGAGCTTCCCGGTGCCGTCACCGGCGATGGCGATCCGGGGATCGGCGATGGTGAAGTCCCAGATCGTGTGCGCCTCGAACGTGTAGGTGACCTGCCCGGCGTAGGAAACCGTGCCCTTGCCGGAGTCCCATGTGGACGATCCGTACTTCCATCGGTACGGGAACGGCTCGACGTTCGGTGCCGAGGAATCCAGCGTCGCCCCGTTCGACGGTGTCACCGTGCCGCCGCGGGTGATGTAGCTCCGCCAGGACTGCCTCACGCCCCAGCCGAGCCCGGCCGCGGTGTCCCCCGGACCGGGATCGGGGTCACCGATTCCGGTGAACTTCACCGGCGTCGTGCTGTCCCAGGTGAGCACCGGGGTGTCCCAGCCGAAGACGAAGACACTGAACGGCTGCGTCTTCGCGCTGTAGGTCGTGCCGCTCGCGAGGTACTCGGCCTTGACCGTGACCGCGTATTCCCAGTTCCCGTCGTCGCCGAGCGGGATCTGGGTGCCGACTGCGCCCTTCTTGATCAGGCGGCTGACCTGGAAATCCTTACCGGCGCGGTCCCGGACGTCGGGCTTCGCCGGGCCCACGCGCAGGCCGAAGCCCTTGCCGTCGTTGGCGGCCGGGTCGAACCCGGTGCCCTTGACGACGATCTTCGTCCCCGCCGGATCGAGCCCGGTGCTCGGTGTCACGGTCACCTTCGGCGTGAACGGATCGGCGGCGAGCGCCGGGGTGACGGCGATTCCGACCACCAGGGCAGCACCCGCCAGCGCGGCGCCCCATCTTCGCAAGGACACTTCATTCACCTTCCGCGTTTCGGGTCCGTTTGCGGGCCCGGATCAGGGGGACGGCGAGCGCGGCGATCAGCACCACGCCCGCCACGACGGCGATCCACCACCACGAACCGGATTCCCCGCTCTGCGCGGCAGGCTGCACGGCCTGAGCCGGAGTCGCCGCGGGCGTGGATTCCACAGTGGACACAGGTGGCGCCGAAGAGGACGCCGGCGCCGCGCCGGAGGAGGGCGGCGGCGCCGACGAAGCCGGAGGGGGTGGTGGCGCGGCGGCCTGCGTCGTGGGCGCCTTCGGCACCGCGAACGTCACCGGAGTGAAAGTCTCGTTGGTGGCGTTGACCACGCCGTGCGCGCCGACCGTGATCAGTCCACATCGGACTTTGAGACAATCGACGTCGACGACCTTCCCGGTCCGGTCGGCCGCCTTGAACCGGGCGCCGGGGATCACCAGTTTCGTCGACCAGGTCCCGTTCGCGGCGAGCTCGCCGTTGGCCGCGGACGCGGTGTCGCTGCCGGGGAAGGCCAGGAATCGCTGGAAGCCGTTGTTGTCCTTGGTTTCCTTGTCCTTGACGTACCGGTAGGTCTCGCCTGCCGCGCCGCCCTGGCTCGGCTGCCACGCGCCGTCGGCGACCCAGCCGAACAGCAGGTAGATCCCGCCGTACCCCTTGGGCACGGACTGGAACCCTGTTCCCTTGACCTGCAAGGAGGTCGCGTAGTCCGGGTCCGCGGCACCGGGTGAGAACGTCACGGCCGCGCCCGCCGCCGAGGCGGGCACGGGTGCGGCGATCATGAGCAGCCCGGCTGCGACGGCCACTCTCATCAGCTGTTTCATCGGCGCTCCTCGGCCGCTCGGTGGGGCAGGACGATCGGTTTCCCGGTGCGGGGATGGGTGAGGACTTCCACGGGATGCCGGTAGACCTCGGTGAGCAGCGACTCGGTCAGCACCTCGGCGGGCGTGCCTTCGGCGGCGAGTTCCCCGTCCGACAGCACCGCGACCCGGTCCGCGTACGCGGCGGCGAGGCCGAGGTCGTGCAGGACGACGAGCACCGCGTCCCCGGCCTCGGCCCGCGTCGTAGCGAGCGTGAGGATCTCCTCGCTGTGCCGCAGATCCAGGGCGGCGGTGGGCTCGTCGAGCAGCAGGACTCCCGCCCGCTGCGCGAGCACCCGCGAGAGCGCGGCCCTCGCCTGCTCGCCGCCGGACAGCGTGGTGAACCGGCGTCCGGCGAACCCGGTCATCCCGGTCGCCTTGAGCGCGGCCGCGATCTCGGTCTCGTCGAAGTCCTCGGCTTCCGTTCCCTCCCAAGGGGTTCTGCCCATCCGTACGACTTCCTCGACGGTGAACGGGAAGGTCACGGTGTTCTGCTGCGGCAGGACCGCCCGCAACCGCGCGAGTTCGATCCCGCTCCAGCCACCCAGCTCCGTCCCGGCCACGAGGACGCGCCCCGAATCCGGGCGGAGATCCCCGACGAGCAGCCCGAGGGTCGTGGACTTGCCCGCGCCGTTCGGGCCGACGACGGCGAGGACCTCACCCGCGCGCACTCTCAGCGAGACCTCGCGGAGCAGCGTCTTCCCGTCGAGCGCATAGGAGACGCGATCGAGTTCGGCACCGCGTTCGGCGTGCCGGGGCAAGGTTTTTTCACGCCGGGAGAAGAACTTCACGCCCAGCCTCCCGAACGCCGCCTGGTGCGCAGCAGGAGCCAGAAGAAGAACGGCCCGCCGACGAGCGCGGTCAGCATGCCGATCGGCAGATCCGCGTAGGTGAAGAGGGTTCTGGCGCCGAGATCCGCCGCGGCGAGCAGCAGCGCGCCGCCGAAGAGGCTCGCCGGGATCAGCACGCGGTGCCCGGGACCTAGCAGCATTCGCAGCCCGTGCGGCACGATCAGCCCGACGAACCCGATGATCCCCGAGTACGAAACGGCCGCGGCCGCCATCAGCGCGACGATCACGACAGCGCCGAGGCGCAGTCTTTCGACGTCCACGCCGAGATGCCGGGCCTGCCGCTCCCCGAGCGCGAGAAGGTCGAGCTTCCGGGAAAGCGCGATCGACACCGCGACCCCGACGGCGACCAGCGGCAGCACGGTCACGACGTACGGCCAGCGCGAACCGGCCAGGGAACCCAGCTGCCAGAACACGATCTGCTCGCGGGCGGCCTGGTCGGCGGAGAACATCAGGAACGAGATGATCGCCATCGTGACCGCGTTGACCGCGACGCCGGTCAGGATCAGCGTCACCACCTCGGAGCGCCCGCGAGACCGCGAAAGCGCGTAGACGAGCAGTGTCGTGACGAGCCCACCGGCGAAACCCAAGGCTGGTGTGGTGAAAGCGCCGAAGAACGTCCAACCGGCCACAATGGACAGACTGGCGCCGACGGCCGCTCCGGAGGAGACCCCGACCACGGCCGGTTCGGCGAGCGGGTTGCCGAACACGCCCTGCATCACCGCGCCGCAGACCCCGAGCACCCCGCCGACCAGCAACGTCATCACCACGCGGGGGAACCGGACCTGCCACAGCGCGCCCTCGGCGAACGGATCGAGCCGCGTTTCCGTGAGCCCGAGCCGGTGCAGCACCGAGTCGAAGACCTGCGACAGCGGGACGCCGAACTGCCCGCTGCCCGCGGAAACGAGGGAAACCGCGACGACACCGGCGACGAGCGCGGCGAACACGGCGGTCACCTTGACGCCGCGGTTCATCCGGCGTCGTCCGGCGCGTAGAGGGCCCGTGCCAGCGCGTCGAGCACGCCGGCGGTGAGCGGTCCGAAGCTCAGGATCTGCGAGTCCGCCATGTCGACGACGCGGCGGTGCTGCCCGGCGGGCGTCTGCGCCACCCCGGGCACCTGGAGCGCGCCGTCGATCCCGCCGACGGATTCGAGGCCTTTCGTCATCATGAGGATCACGTCGGGCTTGGCCTTGGCCAGCGCCTCCGGGTTGACCGGGCGCATCCCCTCGATCCCCGCCTCGGTGGCGACGTCGACCGCGCCGAGCGCGCCGATCAGCGAATCGGCGCCGGATCCCTTGCCGAACAGGTGATACACGCCGGCTTGTCCTCGCATGTAAAGGAAGACGACGCGGAGTTTGCGGGCCGGATCGGCGGGAGCGAGCTTCGCGATCTCCGCCTTCTTGGCGTCGACGTCGGCCGCGAGCCTGGTGGCGAGGCTTTCGCCCGCTTCGGGAACGCCCAGCGCGGCGGCGACCTGACGGACGATGTCACCGACGTTGTCCATCGAACGCTTCGCGTCGACGACGACCACGGGCACCCCGGACGCGCGCAACTGGAGCACGACGTCCCAGGGGCCCAGCGTCGTGTCGGTGATCACCACGGTCGGGCGCAACGCCAGGATCGCCTCGGCGTTGAGCCGGTGGCCGTTCACAGTGACCAGCGGCAGGTTCGCAGCCGACGGGAAGCCGGTGGAGACGTCCCGTCCGACGACGTTGCCGCCGAGGCCGAGACCGAACACGGTCGCGGCGAGCGTGCCGGACATGTCGAAGGCGAGGATCCGGCTGGTGTCGGTCACCGTGACCGGCGTCCCCTGGTGATCCGTGATCGCCGCCGGGAGGTGCTGAACCGCCGGTTTCCCGCCGGTGATGTCCGCCTGCGCGAGCCTCGCGGTACTCGGGCCGACCTGGTTCTTCGGCTCCGACAGGGGCTTGACCTGTGAAAGCGGCTGCAGGTCAGCTCCGGTTTCGGCCGCTTTCGTGGTCGCCAACGGCGGTGACGAGCAACCGCTGACAACGATGGCGAGGAGCACGGCGACCGTGGACAGCAACCCCCTTGACAACATTAGGCAAGGCTAACCATATTCACTTCCTGATAGGTAAGCCTTGCCTAAGGCTGTGACCTCCTTGTGATCGAAGGGAACCTCCCATGTCGAAGAGATCGGTCCTGCTCCGCGCCGCACTCGTCACGACCGCCGCGACCGCGGCCGTCACCGCGCTCGCCGCCCCCGCCTCGGCCGCGCCGGGCAGTGCGACCCACAACGGCAAGACCCTCTCCGCCTCCAACGCCACCGGTCTCGCCGCCGCCGGCGAGACCATCACCGTCACGGGCAGCGGTTTCAACTCCGCGGAGGGCTACTACGTCGCGCTGTGCGCCGTGCCCGAGGACTACAGCTACGGCACCAAGCCGAGCCCGTGCGCGGGCGGCGACGGCCAGGGCGGCACCGGCGTCGGCCCCTCCGCCTGGGTCACCAACTTCCCCGGCGGCTCCTCGCCCATCGCCTCGAACGGCACCTTCACGACGCAGATCCGGATCGCCGAAGTCAACAGCGGCCTCGACTGCTCCAACCCCTCGGTGACGTGCGCGATCATCTCGCGGCGCGATCACTTCGCCTCGAACGACCGGAACTCGGACGTCTTCATCCCGGTCTCCTTCTCCTGAGCCGAAGAGTCATCGGCCCTCCTTCGATGACCGGCGTCACATCGCCTTGACCTCCAGCTAACTGGAGCTAGCAGGGTGGGTTTCAGGCAGTGGCCCCACCGGGTACTGCCGGTAAGAACGAGTCGTTCCACCTGGGGAGAAACGCGGCGCCCCCGGTCGCCGCAAACGGGTGAAGACGACTAAGTTCGTCCTTGGAAACTCGTGTCGAAGACAGAAGGAGGGCCGATGGCCCGCTACGTGCTCCCCGATCTCGACTATGACTACAGCGCTCTTGCGCCGCACATCTCGGGCGAGATCAACGAGCTGCACCACAGCAAGCACCACGCGACCTACGTCAAGGGCGCGAACGACACGCTCGACAAGATCGCCGAAGCCCGCGACGCCGGCAACTTCGGTGACATCGTCGGCCTCCAGACCACGCTGGCGTTCCACCTGGCCGGGCACGCCAACCACGTCGTGTGGTGGAAGATCCTCTCCCCGGAAGGCGGCGACAAGCCGACCGGCGAGCTGGCCTCCGCGATCGACGAGGCGTTCGGCTCCTTCGACAAGTTCAAGGCGCAGTTCACCGCGGTCGCCACCACGATCCAGGGCAACGGCTGGGCCGCGCTCTCCTGGGACCCGATCGGCAAGACGCTGATCACCCAGCAGCTGCGCGACCACCACAACAACCTGGTCCTGCCGACCACGCCGATCCTGCTGGTCGACGTCTGGGAGCACGCGTTCTACCTGGACTACAAGAACGTGAAGCCGAAGTACGTCGAGGCCCTGTGGAACATCTTCAACTGGGCCGAGATCTCCAAGCGGTTCGACAACGCCGTCGCCGGTGGCAACGGCCTGCTGCTCGGCTGACCTCTCGCCACGAAACGGGGCTCTCCTCCGGGAGGGCCCCTTTTTCGTGCTTGACCTCCAGCGAAGTCGAGGTGTCAAGGTGGTCGCATGGACGTCGCCGCATACCTCGATCGCCTCGGCCTGGACCGCCCCGCCGCCGTGGACGTCGCCACGCTGCGGATGGTTCAGGAGCGTCACCTCGCGGTGGTCCCGTTCGAGAACCTGAGCATTCACCTCGGCGAACCGATCGCCCTGGACACCGAGGCGCTGTTCGACAAGATCGTGCGACGGCGGCGTGGCGGGTTCTGCTACGAACTCAACGGCCTCTTCGCCGCCCTGCTGCGTGAACTGGGTTTCGACGCCGATCTGAAGGCCGCGAAGGTGTTCCGGGCGGACGGCACCCTCGGGCCACCGTTCGACCACGCCGTCGTGCGCGTCGAACTGGACGAACCATGGCTGGCCGACGTCGGCTTCGGCCGGTTCAGCCGGTTCCCGCTGCGACTGTCCGCCACCGAGCCGCAGGCCGACCCGGACGGCGAGTTCCTGTTCCTCGACGCGCCCCACGGCGACATCGACGTCCTCCTGGACGGCAAGCCCCAGTACCGGATCGAACCGCGGACGCGGGCGCTGGACGAGTTCGTCCCGACGGCGTTCTGGCAGGCGACGTCACCGGACTCGCATTTCACGCGGGGGCCGACCTGTTCGCTGCCGAGCACCCACGGCCGGGTCACCCTGACGGGTGACAGGCTGATCGTCACGACCCACGGCGTCCGCGAGGAGACCAGGCTTTCGAGTGATCAGGAGGTCCTGGACGCCTACCGGAAGGAGTTCGGGATCGAACTCACCCGAGTGCCGGAACGCCCTTGACCGGATCGACGCCGGTCATCGACCATGAACCCCCGGAATGAACGAAGCCCCGCCTCCGGGGGTGACCCGGTTGCGGGGCTTCGTCCGTTCCCGAACTGACTGCCGCTCCCACCACGAAGCGGACATGTATGAGGTTAGCCTAACCTCATCTACCCCGGCAAGGGGTTCGCCTGAGAGACGCCGATCTCACCCGTCCGAGTGACTGCACACTGGTCTCATGAGCCATCTGAGCGGTAAAGCCGTGGTGATCACCGGAGCCGGGCAGGGTCTGGGCAGGGCTTTCGCGCTGCACGCGGCTTCACACGGGGCCGCCGTCGTCGTCAACGATGTGGACGGTGACCTCGCACGGGAGGTCGCCGGGGAGATCCGGTCGCTCGGCGGACGCGCCGTCGCCAACGACCGCTCGATCGCCGAAGCCGCTTCGGCCGCCGGGCTGATCGACCAGTGCGTCACCGAATTCGGCTCGCTCGACGGACTGGTCAACAACGCCGGCGTCAACTACCGCGCCGATCCGTGGGCCGACGATCCGGCCAAGATGCGCGAGGTGGTCGAGGTCAACGTGCTGGGCCCGCTGTTCTGCGGGACCGCGGCGGCCGCGGTCATGTGCGAGCGGGGCGGCGGCGTGATCGTGAACGTCGGCTCCGGCTCGATGATCGGCCAGCGGCGCGCGGCCGCCTACTCGGCCTCGAAGGGCGCCGTCGCCTCCATGACCGCCTCCTGGGCGGCCGACCTGGCCGAACACGGCATCCGGGTCAACGCCGTCGCGCCGGTGGCCTGGACTCGGATGGCCTGGAAGGACCCGAGTGTCGTCCAGACCCCGGAGCACACACCGGAGCGGGTGGCCCCGCTGGTGACGTACCTGCTCAGCGACCTCTCGGCGGGCGTCACCGGGCAGATCCTGCGGTTCCGGGGCGACATCCTGTGCGTGCTGCGGCAGACCGCGATCAAGGACCCTGTCCTCGAACGGGAGACGTGGACCGTGGAAGACGTCGCGGACGCGGTAGGCGGCGATCTGCGGGAGGCGCTGGAACCGCCTCCGTCCGCCAGGTGGAAATGATCGTTCGGTGCTTCAGACCTTGATCGACGCCTGGGCGCGGCGCCGGTGGTAGTGCCACGTCACGACGGCGAGCAGCGGACCCCAGAGCAGCAGCGGCACGTAGACGATGGCGATCAGCCAGTCCGCCCAGGGCTCGCCCGCCATGTCGGCGTTGAAGGTCGTGTAGACGAACAGCCCGGCGTAGATCGTCGTGGCCAGCACACCGAGCGAGGACGTGATCACGACCTTGCGGGCGGAGACGGATTTGCCGCCCACGAAAGGGATCCAGCGTGGCCAGACCTCGCCCCACGGCTGGACGAGACCGAGAGCCAGGAAAGCGACGGCTTCGGAGAACACGGCGAGGAACACCAGGTAGAGCGATCCCCAGCCGGGTGTCTTCATGGCGTCCATTTCGGACTGTGCCAGGCCGAACGGGATCCCCACGGCCAGCCCGAGCCGCCAGATGCCGGACGGGACGTTCACCAGGGCGACGGTGTGCGCCGACCACTTCGCCCATCTGGGCACTCCTGCGACGCTTCGGAACACTGTGCTGGTCATGTCTTGAAGCATCGTCGGACGCGCTTCGGACCGGTTCCCTCCGGCGACCCTTCCGCCTCCCTCTTGCGAGTGGTCGGCAGTCAACTTTTGGCTGTGCGCAAGGACGTCACACTCGGTCGATGATCTTCCTGTCGGTGCCCTCCGCGACAATGACCGGATGACCAGCCACGTGTTCGTCGACGAGAGCAAGGAGGGCGGCTACCTGGTGACGGCGGCCGCGCTGCTCTCGGGCGACCTCACGTCCGCCCGCCGAGCCATGCGTGGCCTGATCCTCCCGGGGCAGCGCCGCCTGCATTTCACACACGAGAGCGACGGCCGCCGGAAACGCATTTTGGACACCATCGCCGCACTCGACCCGACGGTGACGATCTATGACGCCTCCGCACATCATCGGCGTCGTCAGCGCCAAGCCTGCCTTGACGTGCTGGTCGAGGACCTCGCGAGCGCCGGGACACGAATGCTCGTGCTGGAAAGCGACGAGTCGATCGTGGAACTGGACTGGAAAGCGACGAGTCGATCGTGGAACTGGACCGGAAGACGCTCTACCGAGCCGTCCGAGCGCAAGAATGCCACGACGTCCTCGAGTACAGGCACCTGCGCGCGTTCGAGGAACCACTGCTCGCGATTCCGGACGCTCTCGCCTGGTGTTGGCAACGTGGAGGCCATTGGAAGGCGCGCGCGAGAGAAATGGTGGCTGGGATCCGGACCGTTTGAGGTCCGGATACGCGAAACCCGGCCCACCCACCGTCCGGAAGGCTGCCGGGTCCACTTCGCCGGTTTACTAACCAGCGCTGCCCCAAGTCTACCCCAACCCCTCTCGAAGACCCACTCTTCCGCCTCCCTCTTGCGAGTAGTCGGCTCTCCCGCATGGTGCCAGTGGCGCGGCGGGTTGGCGTTTCGCCGGACAGCGAGCCCCCGAGCGGCTAGCTTCACCCCGTGGCCACCCCGAACGACTACCGCGCCATCGCCCGCAAGACCGACCGTCCGATGTGGATCTGGGCGGGCTGCGCGCTGACCAGCGTCCTGCTGCTGTTCGGCGTGGGCATCTTCGTCGCGGTCACCCTGCTGAACAAGAGCGATACCAGCGCGGAAGCCGAACTCCCCGAAACCTGGCCGTCCAAGCCGGAGAACGCGCTCCGCCCGGTCCTGATGCCGACGGGTGAGATGGTGGCCGCGCTGACGAGTGAGACCGGCGCGCAGGTGCTGTGCCAGGCGATCCCGGAGCAGCGCTGGGAGGAGATCCTCGGCGGCCGCACGCTCCGGGAGGCGGGCGGGTCCTGCCACGCTGTCAGCGCGCAGTTCGACGTCACCGCCCAGATGATCCCGGCGCTGCCCGAGAACACGAGCCGCGGCCTGCCGACCAGGACCACCGTCGCGGGCAAGCTCGCGGTCATCGCCACCGAGATGGGCACCATCAGTCTGAGCGTCGAACTGATCGAGGTCGCGCCACACAAAGGCGCGTCGCCGGTATTGAACGTCGCCGTCCGCAGCCGGGCCGTCAAGACGCCCGAGGCCGAGGGCAAGGCGAAGGCACTCGCCGAGGCGCTGATCGCGGGAGCGATGCCGCCCGGGCCGCGGTTGCCGAAAATCGGCGAAGACGGCGAGATCGCGCCGCAACCGGTCGAAGCCGGGCCACTCAAGGACAAACCACTCCCGGTGATGTCCTGGCTGTTGTGCGGGGAACTCGGCCGCGCGCTCGGAGTCCCCGCGGACAAGGCGAAACCGACCTTCTTCGCGTCGTGCGAGCTGAACGGCACGACCGCGGACTACAGCGCGCTGTCCTCGGTGGTCAAACCGACCACGACGATCGCCGGACGGCCCGCCCAGGTCGACGGGCGAGGCGTCGTCGTGCAGCTCACCGAAGATCCGGGCGGGCAGACGTTGAAGTTCAAGGGCGCCGGCGATCTGCAGGCACTCGCCGAGAAGATGGTGCCGCCGCTGCTCGGGCCCTAGGCCCGGTAGTTCGACAGAAGGTCGCGGAGAAGGGTCTCGTACGCCTTCCGCTCGAAAAGGGCTCCGGTGAACTTGTACTCGTCCGGGTCATCGAAGGGTTCGTAGTCGGTCTGCCAGCCGAAGTTCCGCCACTCGACCACGTCGTCACCGAAGACGACCTCGACGCTGTAAGCACCGCAGCCGAGGTCGCCGCACAGCGGGCAGAAATCCAGTGCGACCCGGCCGTCGTCGAAATCGCCCGGCAAGTCGCCCAGCAGCCGGGACAGCGTCGCGACGGCGGTCTCGCGCCACCCGTCGTCGTCCAGGAACAACGGCGTTTGATTCTGCGTGGGAACCAGGTCGCGCAGGGCGGCGCCGTCGATCGTCCAGCCGAGGAACCGGGCCTCGCCGCCGTCCCACCGGGTCACCGACGGTTCGACACCGAGTCTGTTCACACTCGCTCCCTCTTCAGCACGCGCAGCCCGTTGCCGAACCGCCGCACCGGCAGGCTCACCCCGCCGCGCCGGATCAGCACGACGGCACAGGCTATCGCGGCGATCGCCGAGATCGCGCCGCCGATGTAAAACGGCGAGCGGCCGCCGAAGGCGTCGGCCATCCAGCCGGTCATCGGGCCGCCGATGGGGTTCCCGCCGATCAGCACCAGCACGTACAGGCCCATCACGCGGCCGCGCATCTCCGGGCTGACCGCGGTCTGCACCAGCGCGTTCGCCGTGTTGAGGAAGGTGATCGTGGCGAAGCCGAGCGGGATCAGCGCGAGACCGAAGGTCAGGTACGTCGGCATGAACGCGGTGATCACTTCGAACGCGCCGAGCAGGAACGCCGAGATCAGCAGCAGCCGCACACGAGGACCACCGCGGGTGTTGCGGCGGGCCGACATCAGCGCGCCGGTGAAGGTGCCGACGGCGACCAGTGTCGACAGCAGGCCGTAGCCGTCGGCGTTGGTGTGGAAGACGTTCGCGGCGACGATCGGCAGCGAGGTGAAGTACGTGATGCCGAACGTGCTCACGAAGAACACCAGCACCATCACGGTCATCAGGTCACTGCGCCGCCGGACGTACCGCAGCCCCTCGACGAGCTGCCCCTTCTCGCGCGGGATGGCCGGGCCGCGGAAGAGCTTGTCCGGGTTCATCATCACCAGCGCGGCGATGACTGCGCCGGTGCTCACGGCGTTCGCCATGAACAGCCAGCCGGTGCCGACCCAGGTGATCGCGAACCCCGCGATGGCCGGGCCGACGATGCGCGCCATGTTGAAGATCGAGGAGTTGAGCGCGACGGCGTTGGTGACCTTGTCCCTGCCGACCATCTCGGCGACGAACGACTGCCGCGCCGGCACTTCCAGCGAAGCCGTGCAGCCCAGCGTGAAGCAGAGGAGATAGACGTGCCAGAGCGCCGCGATCCCGCTCAGGTCCAGGGCGCCGAGGACGACCGCCTGCGCCAGCACGGCGATCTGGATCCCGATCAGCAGCCGCCGCTTGTCGACGCGGTCGGCCAGCACCCCGGCCCACAGCGAGAGGAACAGTGTCGGCGCGAACTGCAGCGCGACCGCGATGCCGAGGGCGATCGGGTCGTTGCCGCTGAGGGTGAACACCAGCCAGTCCTGCGCGATGCGCTGCATCCAGGTGCCGATGTTCGAGATGACCTGGCCGGTGAAGAAGAGCCGGTAGTTGCGGACCTTCAGCGAAGAGAACATGCTCCCGCGCGGCTTCTCGCGCGCGGGAGGTGGCGGCGGTGGAGCGGGTTCCCGGGTAACGGTGGTCTTGGAAGGACACTCAGTTTCGTTACCCGTGGTCGTCACCGCTGTTAGTTCCCCGCCATCCTGTCGATGATCTCGGCGGCGCGAGAGAGCACTTCGCGTTCCTCGGCGCTCAACTCCGCCAATTGCTTGTCCAGCCAGATCTCCCGCGCGGTGATCTGCTCGACCACGTAGGCCCGGCCGCGGCCGGACAACTCGACGATGGCCTGGCGGCCGTCCGTCGGATGCGGCCTGCGCTCGACGTAGTCCATCTCCTCGAGCGCGGCGATCACCCTCGTCATCGAGGGCGGCTGGACGCCTTCCTTCGCGGCGAGCTGGCCTGGGGTCAGCGCACCGCATTTGTGCAACGTCGACAACGCCGAAACCTGGGTCAGCGAGATGCCGTCACCGGCCCGCTGGGCCCGTAGCCGTCGATTGAGCCGCACCACCGCGAGACGCAGGCGGCTCGCCAGTGAGCGCTCGTGCGTGTCTCCGGACATATAGTTAGCATACCTCACGATCGGATCGCCGGCCCGTGAGATCGCCCACGGATGACATAACCGCTGGTCAGTTGAACGCCGCCTGGATGGGGCCGACGGCGAAGTAGGCCACGAACATGGCCGCGATGGCCCACATCAGCGGGTGGATGCCCTTCGCCTTGCCGGAGACGGCGCGGAGCACGACGTAGCTGACGAAGCCGGCGCCGATGCCGTTCGCGATCGAGTAGGTGAACGGCATGACCACGATGGTCAGGAACGCGGGCAGCGCGATGGTGAAGTCGGAGAAGTCGATCTCCTTCACCTGGCTCATCATCAGCGCGCCGACGACGACCAGCGCCGGGGCGGCCGCCTCGACCGGGACCACCTGATACAGCGGCGTCAGGAACATCGCCGCGATGAAGAGCACGCCGGTGACGACGTTCGCGAGCCCGGTCCTGGCGCCTTCGGCGATACCGGACGCGGACTCCACGAAGACGGTGTTCGAACTCGACGACGCGAAACCGCCCGCCACCGCGGCGGTGCCGTCGACGAACAGTGCCTTCCCGACGTTGGGGAGCTTGCCATCCTCCGGGAGGAGACCGCCCTCCTTGGCGAGCCCGGTCATCGAGCCCATGGTGTCGAAGAAGTCCGCCAGCACCAGGGTGAACACCAGCAGCACGACGGTGATGATCGGCAACCGGGTCCAGGCGCCGAAGGAGATGTCGCCGACCAGCGAGAGGTCCGGCAGGCCGAGGACCTGATCCGGCAGCGCCGGGTAGCCGAGGTTCCAGCCCAGCGGGTTGACGCCCTTCGACGGGCCGACCTTGGTGATCGCTTCGACGACGATCGCCAGCACGGTCGAGGCGAGGACACCGATCAGGATCGCGCCCTTGACCTTCTTCGCCACCAGGATGCCGGTGACCAGCAGCCCGACGACGAACACCAGCGTCGGCCACGAGGCGATCGAGCCGTCGATGCCGAGACCGACCGGTACGGTCGTCTTCGCGTCGTCCGGGACGCGGCGGACGAACCCCGCGTCGACCAGGCCGATCAGGCAGATGAACAGGCCGATGCCGACCGCGATGGCCGATTTGAGCGGGGCGGGCACGGCGTTGAACACCGCGGTCCGGATCCCGGCGAAGACCAGCAGGACGATGACCAGGCCCTCGATCATCACCAGGCCCATCGCCTCGGGCCAGGTCATCTGCGAGGCGAAGGTGACCGCGATCAGGCTGTTGATACCGAGACCGGTGGCGATGGCGAACGGATAGTTCGCGACCAACCCCATGACGATGGTCAGCACCCCGGCGACCAGCGCGGTCACCGCCGCGACCTGCGGCACGGGCAGGATGTTGCCCAGGACGTCCTTGTGCGCGCCCGCGTCGTCCGCGGCGAAGCTGCCGATGATCAGCGGGTTGAGCACGACGATGTAGGCCATCGTGAAGAACGTGACGATCCCGCCGCGGACCTCACGCCCCGGTGTCGAGCCGCGCTCGCTGATCTTGAAGAACCGGTCCAGTGTGGACCGGGTGCGCTGCTCCGCCATCGCGTACCACCCTTCGCCCGTTGCCGGGTACCCTTCCCCACGTGGGCGAATCGATCAATTCCGGGGAAGTAAACGGTTCATTGCGGCCAACGCCGGAGCTGCCGAAGCGGCTGACCGACCTGACGCCGGTCGTGATCGTAGGTACCGCGCTCTGGGCCGTCGCGACCGTGGTCCTGTTCTTTGTGACCGACGGCATCTGGGTGCAGACGGCGTTCTCCGGCCTCGTGCTCGGCTTCATCGGCCTCGCGATCATCGCCTGGCAGCGCGCCGCCGCCCGGCGCGGCTCGAAGAGCGCCCAGCGGCTTTAAGAGCGCTCAGCGACTTCAGGAGCCCGCATTTCGTCCTCTGAATGCGGTACTTGCGTGTGCAACTACCGCATTCAGAGGACGAAACGCGTCAGTTGAGGAGCGCCGAGGGTGAGGGGTCTTCGAGCAGGGCCGTGAGGATGTGCCGGTCGGCCCATCGGTCCGTGGCCCAGGCGAAGGCGCGCCCGAGGCCTTCCGGGGTGTCGGCGGCGTGCAGCCTGCCGTCGGACCACCAGGCGACGTCGTGCTCCGCGTCCTCGAAAGTCACCGTCAGCGACTCGTGCAGCAGCACGCCGCCGTCGGGCAGTTCGACGCCCAGTTGATCGGCGGCCAGCCGGAGCGCGGAAAGCTCCGTCCACGGCACGTACTCGCCGTCTTCGGTGACCTTGGCGTCGAGACCGCTCGCCACCGGCAGGTCCAGCAGCTCCGCCAGCGCGACGGCGCCGCTCGCCGAGACGACCATCCGCTCCGGCGTCAGGACGGCGGCGAACCACGGCACGTCGAGCACGACGGCGTCGCGGGCGTCGACGGCCGAACCGTCCGCGGCCCGGACCCGTTCCGGCGCCGGAACGTCCACTGTGTACTCCGCGAGCGCCGCGTGCGCGCGGGACGCGAGCCCCGGGCTCACCTTGCGCTCGGGGTCGCCCAGCCGGTCCAAGAGATCTTCGACGTCTTCGGCGTCCGATCCCAGCTCCGTCCGGACCCCGGCGGCGAGCAGTATTTCCTTGCTCAGCCCCGAATCCGGGACAACGTCGTAGAGCCCGGCCAGCGTCGCGGATTCCGGCATGCGCCAGTCGAGCGGCACGTGCCCGTCCAGCAGCGCGTAACGCGCGAGCCACCAGCCGGTGTGCCCGCCGGGTTCGGTGAGGGCACGCCAGGTTTCGGGGCGCGCCGCGAGCAACCGCAGCGCTTCCGGCCAGGCGTCGTCGCCGACGAGGTCGAGGTCGCGCACGGCGAGCACCCGTGACGGCGGGCGCTCCCGCGAGTCCCACCAGTCGTGTTCGTCGGGCAGTCCGTGCTCGGGCTCCAGCGGTTCGTCGTCGGTGATGACGGCGAAGGAATCGAGCACGCCGACGGCGACGAGCGTGGCCACCGGCCAGTCCTCGGCGAATTCCTCGTCCAGCACGGACAAGGCGCCGTCTTCCTCGAACACCTCGGGGTCGAAGATGTCGCCCAGCGGCGACGTCGGCAGGACGAGCTCGTCCGCGCGCCGCCAGCCGTCCTCGCTCGGCAGAGCCAGCGCACCGGCCCATTCGGGGGCTTCGTCGCCGACCTCGGCGATCAGGCGGAGCACCGCGCCCGCGAGCGCCATACCGTCCAAACCGGACCGGACGTCTTCGACACTGCGCTCGACGGCGGCGCTCAGCGCGTCGGCTTCGAGCAGGTCGCTCGCTTCGGCGTGCTTGGCGCCCAAGCGTTCCAGCAACGGATGCGCCGCGACCGGATGGACGAGCCGCAGCCCGATGATGTCCACATCGGACAGAAGTTCGAGCAGTTCCGCCGAGCCGCCGACGAGCAGCGCGTCGCGCACGCCGGGCAGGGTGCGGCCGTCCGACATCGGTACCGGCAAGGCGCCGAGGTCGTCCTTGGTGAGGTCGTGCGCTTCGAGCGCCGGAAGCAGCACGTCGTAAAGCGAGTGCCACCAGGAAGGTTCGCGCTGGGCGCCGGTCAGCAGCTCGATGGCCTCGGCGGGTTCGAGCGACCGCGCACCGACGGCGCGAAGGTCCACACCGGACAGTGAGACCAGACCGGGCACGAGATCGGCCAGCAGCGGCGCGAGACCCGGCACGTCGACCGAGAGCACCCGCGCGCGGCGGCCCGGCAGGTCGTCGCCTTCCTGCGCCGGGAGCCAGGGCAGATCCGCGAGGTTCTCCAGAATGGCTTCCCGCAGCGTTCCGTCCACAGTGGAACGCGGGAAGGACGCGCCGGGCACGAGCGTCAGGCGCTCCTTGGCGGGCAAGGAACAGACGAGAGCGATGTACTCGCGCGCGGCGTTCTTCAGCGCCGCCGTCAGCTCCGGTCCCGGCAGCGCGCGGCGGCGGGACGGCTCGATCGGCAACGTCGCGATCAGCCTCGCCGGCAGGGAAAGCTCGTCGTCGGTGGGTGTCGGCGCGTGCAGGACGTCGTCCCCGAGCGGCTTCGGCGAACCGGACGCGTCCAGCGGGACAGCCCAGACGACGTCGCCGCGATGGACCTGCCAGTGGTCGGCGGAACCGTCCGGGGACGAAAGCTCGACGACACCGTCGCCGAGGTCGGTGCGGCGCCAGGCACCGCCCTCGACCTCGATGCTTTCCAGCCAGGACAGGGTGAGCAGGAGATCGCCGATGTCGTTCTTCAGATCCGCCAGCAGCGCGGGGACGTCGACGCCCTCGCGCAGCGGAAGCCGGACCTCGGTGGCGAAGCCTTCGGGTACGGGAGGTTCGTCGTCCGAAACCGGCCAGGGCAGCCGGAGCACGGGAACGTCACCGGCGCGGTCGGCCGCGGTTCGCGTGCGTTCCGCGGAGAACGCGACCCCGCCGGTCGCCGAGACGATCCGCGGTTCGGCGGAAACCGTGAGCACGGCGGCGAACCCGACGCCGAACCGGCCGACGGTCTCCTCGCCCTTGCCGGAAGCACGAAGGGAGGCAAGGGATTCGACACCGCGGGCGTCCAACGGCGCGCCCGTGTTGGCGAACCTCAGTTCACCGTCCACAACGGACACCCGGAGCCTGCCGCGCTCACCGGCCGCCAGCGCGGCGTCGGCGGCGTTCTGCGCCAGCTCGACGAACAGCCTGTCCCGGTAACCACCGACGCGCAGATCGTTCTCGGTGTTGGTGTCTTCGGTGAACCGCGTCGGCGAATCCGCCCACGCGCGCAGGACGGCGGCGCGTAACCGCTCGGTGCCGAACGGGTCAGTGCTCACTGGCGCTTTCGGCTTCGGCCTGTGCCTCGTCGGCGGTCTCGGGCTCGACCTCCGGCTGGACCTCGGCGGTCTCCGGCACCTCGGCCACTGGGGCCTCGGACTCGTCGACGACCGTGGCTTCGGCAGGCTCGGCGGTCTCGGCCACAACGGCTTCGGCGGCTTCGGTCTTGGGCTCCTCTGAAGCGGCCTCGACGGCTTCGGCCTTGGCGGGCTCGGCCTCGACGGGCTCAGCCGGCGCCTCGGGCGCGGGCTCGAAGTCGATCAGCGAGTCGTCGTAGACCAGTTCCGCCACCGGCACCGACGAGGTCACCTCGACCTCGATCTCGGAGTGCGCCCCGCAGCCGTACTCGACGTCGACGACATGGCCGTCCGCCGGGGAGATGTCATTGGTGCAGGCGCCGAAGGCCGCGCTGAGCGACCCGGCGAGCGACACGAAGAACCCGCAGCTCCCGCAGACGTCCGGCGCGCTGCGCGCCATGTCCGAACGCGGGCCGAACTCGCCACCGTGCCAGCGGGCGGCGGCGTCGAGCCTGCCGTGCCGCGACAGCACGTGGACCCGGCCGAGGCCGGTCTCCTTGGCGACCGCTTCGACCGCGGGGTCGTCGGACTCCAGGTACGCCGGGGCGAGCCGCGGGTCGTCCTTCTCCACCGGGAAGATGTCACCGACTCCCAGGTCGCCCGCCTGGACGCGGCGGTCCCACGGCACCCACGCCGGAGCGACGCGCGCGTCCGGACCCGGGATGAGCACGACCTCGCTGACCGTGATCGGCTCGTCCTCACCGGCGAGCGCCACCGTCACCGACCAGCGCCAACCGCGATAACCCGTCACGATCGCCTCGAACAGATGGCTCGCGGAAACCGCGTCCTCGGAGTCCACGCCGACGTGCGCGCCGACCTGTTCGGCACCGGCGTCCTCCAGCACCGCCGCGCGGGCCAGATCGACCGCCTCGGCGAGTTTGCGCTGGATAGAGCCGTCGTCCAGGGTCAACAGCAGGGTCATGCCCCCATTCTGCCGCACGCGATATCGCGGTCCGTGTCAGGCTGTCCGCGTGCGCACGCTGATGACCACCTCGCTCCTGCTGGCCGCCGTCCTCGGTGGCTGCGCCGCCGCGCCGGGGAGCGACGCCGCGGCGCCCGCTCCGGAGAAACTCAAGGTGCAGGTGCTCTCGACGCTGCCGCACGACCCGGCCGCCTTCACCCAAGGCCTCGAGTTCTCCGGCGAGACGCTGTACGAGGGCACCGGCCTGGTCGGGAAGTCGTCGATGCGGGCCGGGCCCGCGGGCGCGGCGCCGTCGGTGCGGCAGGAACTGCCGGGGCTGTTCGGCGAGGGCATCACCGTGCTCGGGCCGACGGCCTGGCAGATCACCTGGCAGGACGGCGTCGCGATCGAACGCGACGCCAAGACACTGGCCGAGCTCAGGCGCGTGAACTACACCGGCGAGGGCTGGGGCCTCTGCCACCACGACGGCAGGCTGGTGATGAGCGACGGCTCGTCGAGGCTGACCTTCCGCGACCCGGCGACCTTCGCGCCGACGGGCGGCGTCGACGTCGGCCGTGACCAGTTGAACGAGCTGGAATGCGTCGGGGACTCGGTGTACGCGAACGTCTGGCAGACCGACCGGATCCTGCGGATCGACGCCGCGACCGGGCGGGTCACCGGCGAGATCGACGCGTCGGGGCTCCTCACTTCCGGGGAACGCGGTTCCGCCGACGTCCTCAACGGCATCGCGGCGGTGCCCGGGACCGGCGAATTCCTCATCACCGGCAAGCTCTGGCCCAAGATGTTCCGGGTGAAGTTCGTCCCCGTGACCTAGAAAGCAGTGGTGAACGCGCGGAGCGGGTCCCGCGTAAGGCAGGATTGACTGGTGGGAATCTTCGGCTCGAACTCTGGACCCGACGGCACGCGTTCCGGCCGGTCGGGCAAGGAGCGCGGCCGCAAGAGCAAGCGCAAGTGGACACCGGAGCCCGGCGCGCCCCAGGCGCGCAGCTGGTCCGCGCCGCCGCCGACCCGGGTCGAGCAGCAGCCGGTGCCGCCGCCTCCTCCGCGCGCGGCCCGTCCCCAGCCCCAGTACCAGCCGCATCCGTCAGGGCCGACCGCCGACGAGGCACGCACCGGCGCGATCCCGATGGGGCACCACCAGCCTCCGCCGCCCCGGCCACCGCACACGCCTCCGCGAGGCGCGCGGCCGTACCCGGATCCGTCGCAGCGGCAGACCGAACCCGTCCGGCGCCGCCCGGGCGGGTTCTACGACGACCAGCCGCCGGGCAGCGGCGAGTACGAGCACTACGACACCGGCGGCTACGCGGGCGAACCGCGTGAAGTGCCGGAACCCGCGCAGGAACACCCGACGACCGCGGTCCCGCCGCGCGCCGGCTCCCTGCCGAAGATGCCGAAGAAGATCACGGTCACCCGGGTCGCGGCGATGCGCAGCCGTCAGCTCACCGGGCAGGCCGTCGGCGCGTTCCAGCGCGCGACGAAGGCGGACGGGGCCGACAAATCGGGCCTGACCTCGCTGACGTACGCGGTGATGCTGAACTACGCCAGCGACGCCGCGATGGCGATCGCCCTGGCCAACACGCTGTTCTTCGCCGCCACCAGCGGGGAGAGCAAGGGCAAGGTCGCGCTCTACCTGCTGATCACGATCGCCCCGTTCGCGCTGGTCGCGCCGGTGATCGGCCCCGCGCTGGACAAGATCCAGCGCGGCCGCAGGCTCGCGATGTGCGTGTCCTCGGCCGGTCAGGCGCTGATGGCCGTCGTGATGGCGCTGCACTTCGACGACTGGCTCCTGTACCCGGCGGCGCTGGGCATGATGGTGCTGTCGAAGTCGTTCACCGTGCTCAAGTCGGCGGTGACCCCGCGCGTGCTGCCACCCGAGATCACGCTGTCGAAGACGAACGCCCGGCTCACCGTGTTCGGCCTGGTCGCCGCCGGCGCGTTCGGCGCGCTGGCCAGTGGTTTCAACGCGTTGTGGGGTTCGCAGGGCGCGCTGTGGTTCACCGTGCTGATCTGCGTCGCGGCGGCGGTGCAGTCGATGCGGATCCCCTCCTGGGTCGAGGTGACCGAGGGCGAGGTCCCGGCGTCGCTGTCCGCGCATCCGGAGCGGCGGGTCAAGAAGCAGCGTCAGCCGATGGGACGGCACATCGTCGTCTCGCTCTGGGGCAACGGTTCCGTCCGGGTGCTGACCGGGTTCCTGATGATGTTCTCCGCGTTCGCGGTGAAGGCGCAGACCGAGGGCAGCGGACAGAGCCCGTTCAACCAACTGCTGCTGCTCGGCGTCATCGGCGCCGCGGCCGGGGCCGGCGGGTTCCTCGGGAACGCGCTGGGCTCGCGACTGCACTTCGGCAAACCGGATCAGGTGATCCTGGCCTGCGTCGGGGCTTGTCTGGGCATGTCGATCATCGCCACCGTGGCGGCCGGGCTGGCGACGGCGGCGATCGTCGCGCTCGTCGGCGCGACCGCGAGCGCGCTGGCGAAGATCAGCCTCGACGCCGTCATCCAGGAAGACCTCCCGGAGGAGTCGCGGGCGTCGGCGTTCGGCCGGTCCGAGACCGTGCTTCAGATGGCCTGGTGCTTCGGTGGCGCCGTCGGCCTGCTGCTGCCGCCGACGTACTGGATCGGGTTCCTGGTGCTGTCGATCCTGCTGGCCGTCGGGTTCACGCAGACGTTCATGGTCCGGCGCGGCACCTCGCTGGTCCCGGGCCTCGGCGGCGACCGGCCGCTGCGCCCGGAGCCGACCAGCGAATCGCCCATCCCCTCGCCAGGCCGGTGACTCCCGGTGGCGGCCGGGCTCGTAATCTGCACCGTATGCGGCGACTTCGTATTTTGGCCCTGCTCGCGGCGGGTGGTTTCGTGGTGGCCGGTTGCTCGGCCCCCGGCCCCGAAGAGGTGACTTTCTTCGCCGACGGCAACACGGTGAACGTCGCCCCGCTGGCGTCGTGCGACATTAAGAGCGCCCAGTGCACCACCAGGCCCGACTCCGCGGGCAAGCTGCGCGTCCGGCCGGGGAAGCCGGTGCAGATCTCGGTGCCGAGCGCGATCGCGGAAACGCCGTGGAAGGTCACGGTGCAGTACGTGAACGCCCAAGGCGAGCCGCAGGAGCTCAAGCAGGACATCATCACGTCGCTGGACCGGTTCGCCTACACCGTGACGACGCCGAAACCCGACGACCAGATCCTCGTCGTCGAGGTCGCGCAGGCTTCGGTGATCAGTCAGACCGGGCGTCCGGAGGACGCGGAGGCGGTCACGACGGCGATCTGGTCGCTGCAGGTCGAGGCACCGGCCGTCTGAGGCCCGGTGTCATGAAAGGGTCGTTCAGGACATTTTGCGTCCTGAACGACCCTTTCATGACATCCGGAGGAGCGCGGCCGATCAGGGATCGAGGTCCCGGGCGACGGCGCGCATGATCTCGGCGATCTGCTTGGTGTGCTTGCGGTCCGGGTAGCGATTGCGCCGCAGATCCGGCTGCACCTTGAGTTCGAGCAGCTTGATCATGTCCTCGATGAGCCCGTGCAGCTCCTCGGCGGGACGACGGCGCGCCTCGGCGACCGAGGGCGGCGGGTCCAGGAGCCGGACGGAGAGCGCTTGCGGGCCGCGGCGGCCGTCGGCGACACCGAACTCGAGGCGCTGGCCCGCCTTGAGCCCTTCGACGCCCTGCGGCAGCGCGGCTTTGCGGATGTAGACGTCGGCGCCCCCATCCTGGGTGACGAAACCGAAACCCTTCTCCGCGTCGTACCACTTGACCTTGCCGGTCGGCACTTTCCTCACCAATCCTTTGCTGTCCCGCTCACGACGAACGCGCCCGGGGGCGTACCCAGGGCGCGCGTTCCCATAAGCGTATCTCGACACATGCCCTGTGGAGAAGCGGATACCGGCGGATACCCTCTGGTTCATGGAGACCGCAGTTAAGGAGGCCGCTGTGGCCGTCCCTGAAAAGCCCCGGAAACCGATCCTCATGCGCGTGGGCATCGGCCTTTTCGCGCTCGGCATGATCGCCGTCACAGCGGTTTTCGTCATGTTCGCCGCCGGACTGGAGAACCTGCCGGTGTGGCTGTCCGCCGCGGCGGGCGTCGTCACACCGCTGGGGCTGGCCCTCGGTTTGATCGCCCTGGTCCGCGAAGCTCGCCGAAAGAGCTGAACCACCCGGGGAACTCGCTCAGCGAGTCCAACACCACATCGGCGCCCTCCGCGAGCAGCTCGTCCTTGGTGCACGGGCCCGTCGTGACCCCGACGGGCACCGCGCCCGCCGCCAGCGCGCCGCGGACGTCGCCGAGGTGGTCCCCGACGTAGACCTGGGCGCCGTGCTCGATGAGCGCGGCGGCCTTCTGCGTCGACCACAGCTCGCCGACCAGGACGTCGACCTCCATGCCGAGGGCGTCCAGGTGGAGTTTCGCGTTGGGCCCGTACTTGCCGGTGACGACGACGGTGCGCCCGCCCGCCTCGCGGACCGCGTGCAGCGCTTCGGCCGCCCCGGGCAGCGCGACCGTCACCGGCACGACGGTCTCCGGGTACATCGCGCGGAATCGCGTCACCAGCTCGGGGATGCGCTCCTCCGGCGCCCCGAAGCCGCGCAGGCTGTCGTCGAGGGGCGGGCCGAGGTTCGCCGCGAAGAACTCGCCGTCCAGCGGCAGGCCGGACTCCACGCCGAGCGCGTTCATCACCGCGACCATGCCCGGCCGCGGATCGATCAGTGTCATGTCGAGGTCGAACCCCACGGTGATGCCCACACCGGCCACGGTAGCCGCCGCCACCGACTGATTTACATCGGCCAGTTTCTCGTCAACGCCGTTGACACGGACGTGATCTGTGTCAAGCTGGAAATGTGGGCGAGATCACGAGCTTCTCCGATCGGACCAAGGCCTCTCTGCGGGAGGCACTGCTCGACGCGGCCACCGAGCTGCTCACCGAACACGGCTTCACGGCCTTGCGGATGGCGGACGTCGCCGCGCGCGCCGGGGTGAGCAGGCAGACCGTCTACAACGAATTCGGCAACAAGGCCTCGCTCGCCAAGGCCGTGGTCCTCCGGACGACGTCGGAGTTCCTGGAGGGCATCCGGCTGCGCGTCCAGGACGCGCCGCACCTGCTCGACGGCATCCGCGAGGCCGTCGTCTACACGATCGAACACGCCCGGGAGAACCGTCTGGTCGCCGCCGCGTTGGGCACCGGAGCCGGCGAAGACCTCCTTCCCCTGCTCACCACCAAGGGCGAACCGATCCTGACCGCGGCCACCGAGGTCGCGGCCGGGCAGTACCGCGAGTTCGAGCCGGCGCTCTCACTGGAGTCCGCCGCGCTGCTGGCGGAGACCGTCGTGCGGCTTTCCCTGTCCCATCTCGTCATGCCGACGCATTCGGCGGACGAGGCGGCGGCCGCGGTCGTCGCCGTGCTGGCGCCGTCCATCCGGGCGCTGACCACCGATTCGAAGGAGACCTCGTGACCGACACGCTTCCCGAGCTGCGGACCGGTTTTTCCTCGTTGCGCGAGGGCGGGCTGAACTGGGATTCGTTCCCGCTGCGGCTGTTCGCCAAGGGCAACAAGAAGTTCTGGAACCCCGCCGACATCGACTTCTCCCGCGAACGCGAAGGCTGGGACAGCCTCAACCCGGAACAGCAGCGGTCGACGACGTACCTGGTGGCGCAGTTCATCGCGGGCGAGGAGGCGGTCACCGAAGACATCCAGCCGTTCATGCGGGCGATGTCCGCGACCGGCCGTTTCGGCGACGAGATGTACCTGACGCAGTTCTGTTTCGAAGAGGCCAAACACACCGAAGTGTTCCGCCGCTGGATGGACGCCGTCGGGCTGACCGGGGACCTGCATCCCTACGTCGCGGAGAATCCGCACTACCGCAAGCTTTTCTACGAGGAGCTGCCGCAATCCCTGCGTGCGCTGGAGGCGGATCCCAGTCCGCTCAACCAGATCCGCGCGAGCGTCACCTACAACCACGTCATCGAAGGCAGTCTCGCGCTGACCGGGTACTACACCTGGCAGCTGATCTGCACGCAGCACGACATCCTGCCGGGCATGCAGGAACTGATCCGCCGCATCGGCGACGACGAGCGCCGTCACATGGCCTGGGGCACCTTCACCTGCCGCCGTCACGTCGCCGCGGACGACTCGCTGTGGGACGCGGTGCAGCAGCGGATGGGCGAACTGCTTCCCCACGCGCTCGGCATGATCCAGTGGGTGCAGGACCAGTTCGAGGAGATCCCGTTCGACAACGATCCGCAGGAGATCATCCAGTACGCGGCGGACCGGGCGCAGCGGCGCTTGGGCGCGATCGAGTCCGCGCGCGGGATGCCGGTGGAGCAGATCGACCTCGACTATTCGCCGGAGAACCTCGAAGAGACCTTCGGCGAGGAAGACGCGAAGGCGATCGCGGAGGTCGCGGCCAACTCCGCGGCCTGACAGTCCGTTCGGGTTCTTTTGAGAGGTTCCGGATTTCACGGCGGGCCGACCGCCACCTGAGTGTCCACATGGGACACTCGGTGGCAATCTAGTGCCCGATTGATGCCTGTATGAGCGGTTTCATGCCGGGCAAAGTGCCCAAAACGGGCACCCCAGCTGGAAAAATCGTCCCTTGTGGACAGTTGGGGTCGCGAACGGCTCCAGCGGACCAGTTCAGGTTGTGCCGCGAAGGTCTTGCTCTGAATCCAACGGAGAAGGCCTGCTCGACCGGAGGCTCGATCACGCCATGTTCGCCCTTCCCTCTCAATAGAACGACTTGCCACTCACGACCACCCCGACCGACGCCTCACCCACCCCACCAGCAGCCGCGACGCGAAGGGGCCTTTCCCCACATGCGACGCGACGAAGGGCGCTTTCCCCGCATGCCATGCGGGGAAAGCGCCCTTCAGCCTTTACGCTCAGAGCCCGATCGCGCCGAGGGTGCCCGCTCAGGACGCCCTGGTCGTGGCCGCCATCGGTGCTGGAGTGGGTCTCACTGGACCCGGCACCGTCCTGGCCCGCCCAGCCGCTGTGCTGCCGGTACTGGCTGTCGCCGTTCTTGCCGGCGGTCGCGGAGGTGCTGTCGTGCGCGGCCCCGTCCGGTCCCGCGGCGGCCGAGTTCTCGTGGAACGAACTCGACCCGCGATGGGTCTCGGACTGCACGCTGTGCGTCGCTGCGCCGTCCGGTCCGGCCTGGACTTCGGTGCTGCCGAAGCTGTCCGCCGAGGCGATGCCGGCGGCTCCGATCATCAGCGGCAGAGCCAGTGCCGAAGCGACCATGGTGCGGCGAATCGTACGCATGAGAATTCCCCGTTTCCTTACGGTTGTGGGATTTCTGTTCGGGACGCTGTCACCGTCCTGATCACAGACTGCCCCTTGCCCCGGGAGCTCATGCGTAGGAAAGCTGTGAACGATCGCACCGCGCGGGCGGCCCATCCGGCTCCGGCAGGCCTCCGAAGCAGCGGTCAAGCGTGCTTCTTCGCGGCCGCCGCCTCCAGCCCGAGGATGCTGATCGACCGCTCCCGCATCTCGACCTTGCGCACCTTGCCGGTCACCGTCATCGGGAACTCCTCGACGACGTGGACGTAGCGCGGGACCTTGTAGCGCGCCAGCTTCCCCTCGCAGAACTCCCGCACCGCTTCGGTGGTCAGCGGTGCCGCACCCTCGCGCATGCGGACCCACGCCATCAGTTCCTCGCCGTACTTGTCGTCCGGCACGCCGATGACCTGCGCGTCGAGGATGTCCGGATGGGTGTAGAGGAACTCCTCGATCTCGCGCGGGTACAGGTTCTCCCCGCCGCGGATGACCATGTCCTTGATCCGGCCGGTGATGTTGACGTACCCGTCGGCGTCCATGATCGCGAGGTCGCCGGTGTGCATCCACCGCGCCGCGTCGATCGCCTCGGCCGTCTTGTGGGCCTGCTCCCAGTACCCGAGCATCACCGAATAGCCGCGGGTGCAGAGTTCGCCCGGCTCGCCGCGGGGCACGGTCAGCCCGGTCTCCGGATCGACGACCTTGACCTCCAGATGCGGCCCGACCCGGCCGACCGTCGACACCCGCCGCTCCACCGAATCGTCCGCGCGGGTCTGCGTGGACACCGGCGACGTCTCGGTCATGCCGTAGCAGATCGACACCTCCGCCATGCCCATCCTGTCGATGACCTGCTTCATCACCTCGACCGGACAGGGCGAGCCCGCCATGATGCCGGTGCGCAGCGAGGAAAGGTCGTGCGAGGCGAAGTCCGGGTCGGCCAGTTCGGCGATGAACATCGTCGGAACCCCGTACAGGGACGTGCATTTCTCGGCCGCGACGGCTTCGAGGGTGGCCTTCGGCTCGAACGCGGGCGCCGGGATGACCATGCACGCGCCGTGCGTCGTCGCCGCGAGGTTGCCCATCACCATGCCGAAGCAGTGGTAGAAGGGCACGGGGATGCACACCTTGTCGGCTTCGGTGTAGTTGCAGAGTTCGCCGACGAAGTAGCCGTTGTTGAGGATGTTGTGGTGCGACAGCGTGGCGCCCTTGGGGAAACCCGTGGTGCCGGAGGTGTACTGGATGTTGATCGGATCGTCCGCGGACAGCTCGCCCTGCCGCTCGGCGAGCCGCGCCGGGTCGGCGCCGCGCCCGTTCTCCAGCAGCGACGTCCACTCGGCGCTTTCGAGCAGCACGACGTGGTCCAGCGCCGGGCACTTCGGGCCCGCTTCGGCGATCATGCCCGCGTAGTCCGACGTCTTGAAGGACTCCGCGGCCACGATGAGCTTGATCCCGGCCTGGTTCAGCACGTACTCGAGTTCGTGCGAGCGGTACGCCGGGTTGATGTTGACCAGGATCGCGCCGATCTTCGCGGTGGCGTACTGGACGCAGGTCCACTCCCACCGGTTCGGCGACCAGATGCCGACGCGGTCGCCCTTCGCGATCCCGAGGTCCAGCAGGCCCAGCGCGAGCGCGTTCACCTCGGCGGCGAGTTCGGTGTAGGTCCAGCGTTTCCCGGCCGCGCGGTCGACGAGCGCGTCCCGGCCACCGAAGGCGGCGACGGTGCGATCGAAGTTGTCGCCGATGGTGTCCCCCAGCAGCGGGGTGTCCGAGATTCCCGATGCGTAGCTCGGTACTGCGGGGGCGTCGGGCATGGAGAACTCCTGCGTTCGGCGGTAGCGACGCGTCGAGTCTAGGAAGGCGGCGTGACGGCGGCCACCTGCAAGTGGAGACCCGCGCCACCTCAGGGGAAACCCGGAGGCCGGGCCCGGCCGTGCCCGATATCGTCGGGGACATGCGCCTCTACATCGTCGACGCCTTCACCTCCGAGGCCTTCGCCGGTAACTCCGCCGGTGTCGTGCTGTTGGACTCGCCGGGCGACGCGGGCTGGATGCAGTCCGTCGCGGCCGAGTTGAAGCACGCCGAGACGGCTTTCGTCGAGGTCGGTGGCGAAGGCCCGAAGTCGCTTCGCTGGTTCACGCCGGAGACCGAGGTCGACCTGTGCGGGCACGCGACGCTGGCGACCACGCACGTCCTGGGCGGCGAGCAGACCTTCACGACGAGAAGCGGTGAGTTGCGCTGCCGCGCCGAAGACGGCTGGGTGTCGATGGACTTCCCGTCGGATCCGCCCCGCGAGTCCGACGACGATCTCTCGTCGATCCTGCCGGGCGTCTCCTTCGACTACGTCGGGCGGAGCCTGCAGAACCTGTTCGCGGTGGTGGACGACGCCGCCGTGGTCCGTTCGCTGGAGCCGGACCTGGCCGGGCTGCGCGCGCACTGGACCGGACGGCTGATGGTCACCGCTCCGGGCGACGTCGAGGGGATCGACTTCGTGACCCGGTTCTTCGCGCCGGGTGTCGGCATCGACGAAGACCCGGTCACCGGGTCCGCGCACTGTGTTCTCGCGCCGTACTGGGCCGCGCGTCTCGGCCGGGACGAGCTCGTCGGCGAGCAGGCCTCGGCACGCGGTGGCATCGTGCACATGAATCTCGAAGGTGACCGCGTCCTGCTTTCGGGGCAGGCCGTCACCGTGGCCAGCGGGGAGTTGCACGTCTGATGCGCCTGATCCTGAACGTCATCTGGCTCGTGCTGTGCGGCCTGTGGATGGCCCTCGGCTACGTCGTCGCCGGCGTCATCTGCTGCATCCTGATCGTCACCATCCCGTTCGGGCTGGCGTCGTTCCGGATCGCGGCCTACGCGCTCTGGCCGTTCGGCCGCACCGTGGTGGACCGGCGTGACGCCGGCGCCGCGTCGGTCATCGGCAACGTCATCTGGTTCATCTTCGCCGGGCTGTGGCTCGCGATCGGGCATGTGCTGACCGGGGTCGCGCTGTGCATCACGATCATCGGGATCCCGCTGGGCGTGGCGAACTTCAAGATGATCCCGGTCTCGCTGATGCCGCTGGGCAAGGAGATCGTGGAGCTTCCGTAGGGCGCTCCGGCCGTGGTTTGTGTCATGAGGGGTCCCCTTCGGACATTTTTTGTCCTAAGGGGACCCCTCATGACACACCCGGGAGGGGTCAGTCTTCGGGTTCCCACGGCAGCGGGATGATCAGGCAGGGGCCGCCCACGAACAAGCCGCCGTCGATCCCCAGCGCCTTCCCGCCCGCGTAGAGATACGGTCCCTCGATCTGCGCGGGGTGGATCCCGAGCTGGTCGGCGATGACGCTGTGCCCGTGCACGATCCGCTCGCCGCCGAGCCGGTCCATGAGCTGCTGCGCGACGTCGGCGCCTTCGGGCCCGCGGAAGGCGTAACGCGTGGTCATCCGCCGCCACACGTCCCACCAGGACTCGATGTCGCTGCCTTCGAGGATCTCGCGGCCGCGCGCGTTGATCTCGTCGATGTCCTCGCCCCAGCCGAGGTATTCGAGCGTGTCCGAGTGCATCAGCAGGTGGTCCGCGGCCAGCGTCAGCATCGGGCGCGACGTCAGCCATTCGATGTGCTGCGGGGTGAGCCGGTCCTGATCGGAGAGCAGCCCGCCGTTGATCTCCCAGCTGCGGGCGAAGCTGCGCGGCCCGAAGTCGGACGGCACCTCCGTGTCGCCGAAGTGGTACATCCCGAGCAGCAGGATCTCGTGGTTGCCCAGCAGCGTCCCGCAGTGCCCGCCCGCTGTCGCGGCCTGTCGTTCCAGCCGCATCACCAGGTCGATGACGCCGACGCCGTCGGGGCCCCGGTCGACGAAGTCGCCCAGGAACCAGAGGGTCGCTTCGCCACCGGCCCAGTCGTCGTCGGAGTCGAGCAGCCCCTTCTCCCGGAGCGCCTCGGCCAGGTCGTCCCGGTGTCCGTGCACGTCACCGACCACGTAGGTCGGTGACGTGGGCTGATCGTCGTGCATCTCTGTGACGATAATCCCTCCGTCCGCCGCCGACTCGCTCAGCCTTCGCCGAACGGGTCACCGGTCCGCCCCACCAGATCGGCGATCGAGTCGATGATCATGGTCGGCCGGTACGGGTAGTGCTCGGCGCTTTCCCGGGTGGAGATGCCGGTCAGCACCAGGATCGTCTGCAAGCCTGCCTCGATTCCCGAGTGGACGTCGGTGTCCATCCGGTCGCCGATCATCAGCGTCGACTCCGAATGCGCGCCGAGCCGCCGGAGCGCCGAGCGCATCATCAGCGGGTTCGGCTTGCCGACGTAATACGGCGAACGGCCGGTCGCCTTCTCGATCAGCGCGGCGACCGAGCCGGTGGCGGGCATCGAACCCTCCATGCTCGGGCCGGTGGCGTCGGGGTTGGTGGCGATGAACTTCGCGCCGCCCTCGATCAGCCTGATCGCGCGGGTTATGGCGCTGAAGCTGTACGTGCGCGTCTCGCCGAGGACGACGTAGTCCGGGTCGCGTTCGGTCAGCACGTAGCCGACCTCGTGCAGCGCCGTGGTGAGCCCGGCCTCGCCGATCACGAACGCCGAGCCGTTCGGCCGCTGCGACGCGAGGAACTTCGCGGTCGCCAGCGCGGAGGTCCAGATGGCCTCCTCGGGGATGTCGAGACCGGTCCGCTCGAGCCTCGCCCGCAGGTCGCGCGGGGTGTAGATCGAGTTGTTGGTCAGCACCAGGAAGCCGATGTCGTTGGCGCGCAGTTCCTTGAGGAACTCGTCCGCGCCGGGCACGAGATGCTCCTCCTGCACCAGCACGCCATCCATGTCGCTGAGGTAGGTCCAACGGCGCTCGTTCATGGGTCCCACCCTAATGTTCCGCGACGGCGTGAACAGCCACGGACGCCGCCTTGACCGAAAGATCGACCGGTGTCCCGGGTTCGAGCGCCAGTTCGGCGACCGCGGCGGGGGTCAGATCGGCGGCGAGGCCGGCCGCCCAGCCGTCACCACGGGACCGGACGCGGATCACCGGTCCGTGTGGTTCGAGCGCGTCGACGAATCCCTCGACGGTGTTGCGCGGGCTCCCCCGGTGCTCGCCGTCTTTCAGGTACACGGCGACGGCGCTGGGCGGGAACACCGCGACCGCCGCTTCACCCTCGGCGACGTCGTCCGCCGGGATTCCGGCCAAAAGCCCGCTCGAGGTGCGCAAACCCCCGTCGACGGCGATGCCGGGCACCAGGTTCAGCCCGGCGATCCGCGCGGTGAACGCCGTGCGCGGCGCGGAGAGGACCTTGCGGGTCTCGCCGCGTTCGACGATCCGGCCCCCGTCGAGGACGGCGACGTGATCGGCCAGCGCCAGCGCGTCGAGCGGGTCATGGGTGACCAGCACTGTCGGCGGACCTCCCCGCAGCACCCGCCGGAGCAGGCCGCGGATGGCGGGCGCCGCGTCGATGTCGAGAGCGGCGAAGGGCTCGTCGAGCAGCAGCAATCCCGGCTCGGCCGCCAGGGCCCGCGCGATCGCGACCCGCTGCGCCTGCCCGCCGGAGAGCTGCGCGGGACGCCGTCCGGCCAGTTCGAGCGCGTCCACTTCGGTCAGCCACTCCCGCGCGCGCTTCTTCGCCTCGGCGCGCCCGGCGCCGGTCGAGCGCGGTGCGAAAGCGACGTTGTCCAAAGCGGACAGATGCGGGAAGAGCAAGGCGTCCTGGGAGAGGAGGCCGATGCCGCGCGCGTGCGGCGGCAGGCCCGCCAGGCCCCGGCCGTCCAAGGTGATCCGCGCGCTGTCGGGCCGGAGCAGGCCTGCCAGGCAACCGAGCACGCTGGACTTGCCCGAGCCGTTCGGCCCGAGCAGGGCGAGCACGCCGCCGTCGGGGACTTCGAACCCGACGTCCAGGGTGAACTCGCCGCGCCGGAGGACGATCTCGGCCGAAAGCGTCACGACCGGACCCCCTCGAGCGCGCGCGGCCGGGCGAGCGCGATCACCGCGACGGCGACCAGGATGAGCAGCAACGCGAGCGCCACGGCGCTGTCGACGTCGACCTCGGCCTGCGTGTAGACCTCCAGCGGCAACGTCCGGGTGACGCCTTCCAGGCTGCCGGCGAAGGTGATCGTCGCGCCGAACTCGCCCAGCGCCCGCGCGAAGCTCAGCACGATGCCCGAACCGAGCGCGGGCAGCAGCAGCGGCAGCGTGACCCGGCGGAACACCGTCCACGGCTTGGCGCCCAGCGTCGACGCGACCCGTTCGTACCGGTCACCGGCACCCCGCAGCGCCCCTTCGAGGCTGACCACCAGGAACGGCATCGCGACGAACGTCTGCGCGATGACCACCGCGGCCGTGGTGAACGGAACCTGCTCGCCGGTCAGCGCGGTCACCAGGACGCCCAGGAAACCCTTGCGGCCCAGCAGGTACAGCAGCGCCAGCCCGCCGACCACCGGCGGCAGGACCAGCGGCAACAGCACCACCGCGCGCAGCACGCGGACGCCGCGCGCCCCCGACCGCGCGAGCACCACGGCGAGCGGGACGCCGAGCAGCACGCAGGCCACAGTGGACAGCCCGGCGGTGATCAAGGAGAGCTTGAGCGCGTTCAGCGACGACGTCGAGGTGATGAGGTCGGGGAAGCGAGTCAGATCCGAGCGCACCAGCAGGCCGACGACCGGCAGCACCACCAGGGCCAGCGCGCAGATCGCCGGCGGCCAGAGCACCCAGGGGACCCCGCCCCCCGCGTTTCGTCCTCTGAATGCGGTACTTGCGCGTGCATCTACCGCGTCCAGAGGACGAAACGCGTGATCAGGGCGCGCCAAAACCGACCTTCGCCAGTTCCTTCTTGCCTTCGGCGCTCAGGACGAAGTCGGTGAACTGCTTCGCGAGGGCCGCCTGCGGAGCGTCCTTCACCACCGCGATCGGGTAGTTGTTGATCGCGCCCGCCGCCTCGGGGAAGTCCACTTTGTCCACCTTCGCGGCCGCGGACGTCGCGTCGGTGACGTAGACCAGCCCCGCGTCGGCGTCGCCCGACTGGACTTTCGCGAGCACGGACTTGACGTCCTGCTCCTCGCTCGCGGGCTTGAGCGTGACCCCGGACGACTGCTGGACCTTCTTCGTCGCCGACCCGCACGGCACCTGCGGCGCGCAGACGACCACGGTCAGCCCGTCCTTCGCGAGATCCGCCAGCCCCTTGACGCCCTTGGGGTTGCCCTTGCCGACGGCGATGGCGAGCCGGTTGGTGGCGAACACCGACGGCTGCCCATCGATCACCTCACCCTTTGTGGCTTTGTCCATATTGGCCTGATCGGCGGAGGCGAAGACGTCCGCCTTCGCGCCCTGGGTCAGCTTCTGGACCAGAGCCGAGGAGCCCTCGAAGCTGAACTTCACCGTCACCCCGGCGTGCTGCGCCTCGAACTGCTTGCCGAGCGCCCCGAAGGACTCGGTCAGCGACGCGGCCGCGAACACGGTCAGCGTCTTGGCCTCCGCCTGCTGGGCCGAGGGCTCCTCGGAGCCGCAGGCCGTCGCGGCCAGTGCCAGCGCGAACAGGGCTGGAACGAGTCTCCTCATCGGCTTCCTTCCGGGGTTTCGATCACGACGGTGGTCGCCTTGACGACGGCGACCGCGAGCACCCCTGGCCGCAGCCCGAGTTCGCGGACGGCTTCGGCGCTCATCAGGGAGACCACGCGATGCGGGCCGCACTGCAGCTCGACCTGCGCCATCACCTTGTCCGTGATGACTTCGGTGACGAGGCCGACGAACCGGTTGCGCGCGGAGCGGCCGACGTTCGACGGATCTTCGGGCTGTTCGGCCTGCGCCTTGGCGAACGCGGCGAGCTCGGCTCCGTCGACGACCTTGCGGCCCGCCGAGTCGTCGAACGCGGTCAACTGACCCGCGCGCACCCAGCGGCGGACGGTGTCGTCGCTGACGCCGAGCAGACGAGCGGCTTCAGACAACCGAAATTGCGGCATGACCGGAAGGCTACTTCCGCAGATGCGGAAAAGCTACGGACGTGAGGAATTGCCGGGCAGTTCGTCGCGGAGGCCATCGAGCACCGCGCTCTGGAAACGTTCGAGCACTTTCCGTTCCTCCGGAGAGAACTCCTCAAGGACCGTCTTCATGTTCGTGTACGCGGATTCGAAGAGCGGCGCGTGGCGCTCCATGGCACCGGGAACGACCTCTATCAGGACCTTCCGGCGATCGACGGTGTCGCGGACACGGCGGGCGAGACCCGCTTTCTCGAGTCTGTCCATGACGCCGGTCACAGCCCCCGTCGACAACCCGGTCAGTTCGGCGATCCTGCCCGCTGTCAACGGTCCCGGCGCCTGACCGGCGAGTTCGAGCACCTTGTGATCGGTGGCCGACAGGCCCATCAGCTCCGCGATCCTGGCGTGCCGGAGGACGGTCAGCGTGCTGCTTTCCCTGCCGAGATGGGCGAACCGGGCCAATTCCTCCGCCGAAAGCGGATATTTCGCCATCCGGAAACCCTTCGGGAAGAAACCGATTCGCTGGGAATGGAGATTCTAGACAGTCGGCTTTCGCCCGCTTCGGGGTTAGTCTGGTGTCAATGACAGCAGTCGATCTCGGGTTTCCCCGTGTCCCCGGTACACGAGGCCGCCCCAGCGTGCCCAGGCCGGACAACCCCGCTCTGATCGACACCTTCGGCCGCGTGGCGACCGACCTCCGGGTGTCGCTCACCGACAAGTGCAATCTGCGCTGCACCTACTGCATGCCCGCCGAAGGGCTGGAGTGGATGCCGAGCGCGGACGTGCTGACCGACGACGAACTCGTACTCCTGCTGCGGATCGCCGTCGAACGGCTCGGGATCACCGACATCCGGCTCACCGGCGGCGAACCGCTGCTGCGCCAAGGGCTGGAGAAGATCGTCGAACGGGTCGCGGCGCTCGAACCGCGGCCGCGGCTTTCCATGACCACCAACGGGATCGGGCTCGCGAAGCGCGCGAAATCGCTCGCCGACGCGGGCTTGGACCGGATCAACGTCTCGCTGGACACCGTCGACCGCGCGCTGTTCGAGACGATCACGCGCCGCGACAGGCTGTCGCACGTGCTGGCGGGCATGGCCGCCGCGCGTGAGGCGGGCCTGGACCCGGTGAAGGTGAACGCGGTGCTGATGCGCGGGCTGAACGAGGATCAGGCCGTGCCGCTGCTGAAGTTCTGCCTCGCCGAGGGCTACCACCTGCGGTTCATCGAACAGATGCCGCTGGACGCGCAGCACGGGTGGAACCGGCGCGACATGATCACCGCCGAGGAGATCCTCGGCATGCTCGGCAAGGAGTTCTCGCTCTCGCCGTTCCCCGCCGCGCGGGGCGGCGCGCCCGCCGAACGCTGGCTGGTCGACGGCGGCCCCGGCGACGTCGGCGTGATCGCGTCGGTGACGCGGCCGTTCTGCGGCGCCTGCGAGCGGACGAGGCTGACGGCGGACGGCGCGGTGCGCTCGTGCCTGTTCAGCAACGACGAGACCGACCTCCGTGCCCTCGTGCGCGCGGGCGCGCGCGAAGAAGAGGTGGCGGACGCGTGGCGGGCGACCATGTGGGGCAAGCTCGCCGGGCACGAGATCAACGAGGCCGGCTTCGCGCAGCCGATCCGGCCCATGAGCGCGATCGGCGGCTGACATGGTGACCATCGTGGTGCGGTACTTCGCGTCGGCCCGCGCGGCCGTGGGCCTCGACGAGGAGAAGGTGTCACTGCCGGACGGCGCCCGCGTCGCCGATGTCGTCGCCCACCTGCGCGAACTCCACCCGGAGAAGCTGGCGAAGCTGCTCGACGCGGTCTCCTATCTCTTGGACGGCGTCGCGGTGCGGGATCTCACGCGGCCGCTGACCGACGCGTCGGAACTGGACGTCCTGCCCCCGTTCGCCGGCGGCTGACCCCGGCTCTGACCTGCGCTAACGGCGAAAAGCGATAGCAAAGGTCCCTTGCTCCCCCGGTGAGGCGTTCCGGGGCCTTTGACCCGCCGTCCGCCCGGAATTCACCACCCGGACGCCGAAGCCGCCGAGGATGCGCCAGTGATCACTCCCCGCCGTATCCTCGCCGCGCTGCTCGCCGCGGTCGCCGCCACGAGTCTGGCGACAGCGCCGGTCTCCGCCCACGAACGCGGCGTCCGGCCGCTGCCGCAGGCGCACAGCCACAACGACTACGAGCACACGCGTCCGCTTCAGGACGCGCTCGATCAGGGCTTCACCAGCGTCGAGGCCGACATCTATCTCGTGGACGGGCAACTGCTGGTCGCGCACGACCTCGCGGACACCCGCCCGGACCGCACCCTGGAGTCGCTCTACCTGGAGCCGCTGCGCAAGCGCGTCCTGGCCAACCACGGCGGCGTCTACCGGCAGCGGCAGGAGTTCCAGCTGCTGATCGACGTCAAGGGCGACGCGAACAGCACTTACGCGGCCCTGGAGAAGCGGCTGTACGACCCGCGCTATTCCTTCCTCTTCTCTCTGTACGCGTTCGGGCACGTCCAGAAGCGGGCCGTCACCGCGGTGCTGTCCGGCGGGCGGCCCAAGGACGTGATGCTCGGACAGAGGTTCCGGCTCGCCTTCTACGACGGCCGCGTCAAGGACGAGAACGACCTCGGGATCGGCTCCGACCCCCGGGTGACCCCGTTGGTCTCCGACTCCTGGACCGGACTGTTCACCTGGACCGGCGCGGGCCCCTTCCCCGCCGAAGAGCGGGCGAAACTACACAAACTGGTCAAAGACGCCCACGCGGCGGGTCAGCGCGTGCGTTTCTGGGCCACGCCGGATACCGCTGGACCAGCACGTGAAGCGTTATGGAAAGAGCTGGTCGCCGCCGGGGTCGACCACCTGAATACGGATGACCTGCCAGGGCTGGCGAACTTCTTGAGGGCTCGCTAAAGTGCGCGGCCCATTCGCGCGCGAAGGCGCACGAATGGGCCAATCATCCCTTAATCCACGTGATGCAAGCCTCACGATCCGTGAATTATCTCGGCCAGGAAACGGTCCGGTAACGGCCCACTGACCTGGGAAAACAGTCGAATCGCCGGAGGTTGCGTGCCGTTACTGTGACGTAGGTCACGGCTCGAATAATTTCCGTTGGGCTCGTTCGTTACGTACCGTCGCTTTTCGGTTGGCCCCGACCGACCACGCAACACCGGGAACCCGTAGCGCCTAGCCCTGTCCAACGGATTCCCGGACCCAACCCCGAGCGAAAGCATTTCCGGACAGGGACGAGGGGACCGAGCCGACGCGGCGTGCGTCAGGCGAAGTCAGCCGGCCTGAGACGGCCGGCCAGACCCCTGGGTCTTCCCTCAGCACCGGCTCGTAGGCGCAGGGAGCGAGATTTACTCACATGTCTTACCGAGGCAAGCACCGCAAGATGTCCGCCGCCACCCGCCACATCGCTCGCGTTGCCATTGCGGGCGTCGCGGTCGGCGCTCCCCTCGCAATCGCCGCGACCCCCGCGTCGGCGACCAACTGGGACGCCATCGCGCAGTGCGAGAGCGGCGGCAACTGGAGCACCAACACCGGTAACAGCTACTACGGTGGTCTCCAGTTCTCGCAGAGCACCTGGCGCGCCTACGGCGGCACCGGCAGCGCGCACAACGCTTCGCGCGAGCAGCAGATCGCCGTCGCCGAGCGGGTCCTCCAGGGCCAGGGCATCGGCGCGTGGCCGGTCTGTGGCAAGAAGGGCGGCTCCGCCAGCCCCGCCAAGGCCAAGTCGAGCGCTCCGAAGGCCACCAAGAAGGTGACCCCGAAGAAGTCGACCGCCCCGGTCCAGAAGCAGCAGGCTCCGGTCCAGGCGCCGGCCGCCAAGGTCGCCAACTCCAACCCGGCCGGTGACTACACCGTCGTGGCGGGCGACACGCTGTCGAAGATCGCGTCCAAGTTCAACGTCCAGGGCGGCTTCCAGAAGCTCCAGGACCTGAACAAGGACTACGTGTCGAACGCCGACTTCATCGTCGTCGGTCAGAAGCTCGCCACCAAGTGAGCTCTTGAGCACCAGTAGGTCGTGATGCCCGCGGGGATTCCCCGCGTGGCCACGTCACGGCTGTCAAGGCCCCACCGCGCTATTCCCCCGGCGGTGGGGCCTTGTCGTATCCGGAGCCGGTACCGCGTGGGGCGGGCTGGTCGTGAGTGGCGATTCGGGTTCTGGCGGACTCGTTTTTGCCTGCCCACTGGTGTGACCGGTCGAGTGTGGAGGATTTGGGACGTTCAACGTCCCAAATCCTCCACCGTCGCGCTGGCAGACGCGAAACCGCCACCCTCGCGCAGGTCAGACGTAGGCAGACAGATACCGGTCCGCTCTAACCCGAAACGCCACTCACGACCACCAAAGCGCTCCGCCCCTCGCTACGGCGAATTGACCCACTCGTCGCTGCCATCGGTGAAGTGCTGGTGCTTCCACACCGGCAGCCGCGCCTTGACCTCGTCGACCAGCTCCGAGCAGGCGGCGAAAGCCTGGCCCCGGTGCTCGGCCGCCACGGCGCACGCCAGCGCGACGTCCCCGATCGCCAGCGCGCCCAACCGGTGACTCACGGCGACCGCCCGCACCCCGGTCCACTTCCCGGAGAGATCCGCGACGACCTCCGCGAGCACCTCCGAAGCACTGGGGTGACCTTCGTAGGCGAGCCGTTCCACCGACCGCCCGCCGTCGTGGTCCCGCACGACCCCGCCGAAGGTGACGACGGCGCCCGCGGCCGCGTCGTCCACCAGCCGGGCGTGTTCCTCGACCGAAAGCGGCTCGTCGACCACCGCGGTCCGTGCGACCCGAACGCTCACTGCTGTGCCTCCCGTGGGTGGTCGCCGCCCGCCAGCTGGTCGACGGCGTGGTCGAGGATCCCGTCCAATACGCCCAGGCCGTCCTTCACGCCGCCGCGTGAGCCGGGCAGGTTCACCACCAGGGTCCGTCCGGCGACGCCGGCGACTCCGCGCGAGAGCACGGCCGTGGGCACCTTGGGCAGTCCGGCGGCCCGGATCGCGTCCGCGACGCCGGGGAGTTCGTAGTCGAGGACGGCGCGCGTGACGTCCGGGGTGCGGTCCGTCGGCGAGATGCCGGTGCCGCCGGTGGTCACGATCACCTGGACCCGGGCCGCGACGGCGTCCCGCAAGGCCTCGCCGACCGGTTCGCCGTCCTCGACGACCACGGGTTCCGGCACGTCCCAGCCTCGCTCGGCGAGCCAGGCCGTGATGACCGGACCGGTCGTGTCCTCGTAGACACCCTTCGCGGCGCGGTTCGACGCCACGATCACCCTGGCGACCCGGTTCACGGCCGCTCCCAGGTCCCGGTCTTGCCGCCGTCCTTGCGGATCAGGCGGACGTCGTCGAGGGTCGCGGCGGGATCGACGGCCTTGATCATGTCGTGCAGGGTCAGCCCGGCGACGGCGACGGCGGTCAGCGCCTCCATCTCGACGCCGGTGCGGTCGTTGGTCTTCGCGGTCGCGGTGATGTGCACGGCGGTCTCGTCGAGAGCGAACTCGACCTTCACCCCGGACAGCGCGATCTGGTGGCAGAGCGGGATCAGCTCGGGCACCTTCTTCGCGCCCATGATGCCCGCGATCCGGGCGGTCGCGAGGGCGTCGCCCTTGGGTAGCCCGTCCGTCGCCAGCAGGCCGAGCACCTCGGCCGTGGTGTGCACGGTGCCGCCCGCCAGCGCGGTGCGGGCGGTGGGCGTCTTGCCGGAAACGTCGACCATACGGGCGGCGCCCGTATGGTCGACGTGGCTGAGTTCACTCACGCCCAGCAGGCTAGTCCTCAGAACATGCGCTGCTTCGAGCGAACCTCGTCGAGCGCCTTCTCCCGGTCCTGGCGCTGCTCCGGCGACATCGAGCCGAAGTACCCGCCGTTGTCCGCGGCGCAGGCCGTGTCGTGCGCGGGACGCTTGCCGTCCACGAGGAACCGGTTGACGGCGTTGTTGCCGCAAGCGTTCTCCGAGCTCAGCCAGACCCCGTGCCCGCCGTCGTCGACCGACACCATCCGCGCGCGGTCACCCAGCGCGCGCCGTGTCTCCTTGGCCCCGCTGAGCGGAGTGGCGGGGTCACGCAGGTTCTGCACCACCAGGATGTTCGACGGGCCACGGTCGCCGATCCGCACGGCAGGCTCGATCGACTCGGACGGCCAGTACGCGCACGCCCAGATGTTGGCGCCGGCGGCGCCGAACATCGGGTACTTGACCCGGTCCTTCTCGACGTTGCGCTGATACGTCCCGACGTTCTCGGGCCAGTTCGCGTCGTTGCAGACCACGTGCAGCTGGCCGGACAGCACGTTGCCCATGTCGATCTGCGCGGCCTGAGCGGACTGCTTCAGCACGCCTTCGCCGTCGAGCGCCTGCCACTGCTGCGCCAGCGTGGGGAAGGACCTGGTCGAATACAGCGCGCCGAACGTGCCCATCCGGAACGCCGCGCCGTCCACGCCGGGGACCGCGCCGCCGTCGAGCTTGGCGGCGAGTTCGTAGAACTTCGCCGTCACCTGCCGCGGGGTACTGCCGAGCCCGTAGCTGGCGTGCCGTGCCGCCGCCCACTTCGCGAAGTCCGGGAAGCGGTCCTGGAAACCCTCCGCGAGCCGGCGCGAAGTCGACGGGTCGAGCCCGCCCGGGCCGACCACGCTGTCGAGCACGATGCGGTCGGTCCGCTGCGGGAACAGCGTCGAATACACGGCGCCGAGATAGCTGCCGTACGAGACGCCGTAGTACGAGAGCTTCTTCTCGCCCAGGGCTTCCCGGATCCGGTCCATGTCGCGGGCGGTGTTGGCCGTGGTGATGTACGGCAGGATCCCCGCGGTCTTCGACTCACCGCACTGCTTCGCGACACCGGCCACTTGCGTCGCCCGCTCCGCCACCGCCGCCGCGTCACGCGCGTACGGCGGGACGTTGCTGACCAGCTGCTCGGGCTTGAGATCGCAGGTGACCGGCGTGCTGTGCCCGATCCCCCGCGGGTCGAACCCGATGATGTCGTACGCGTCGAGCACACTCGCCGGCATACCCGCGGCGCGCAGGGATTCCGGCATGGTCAGCCCCGGGCCACCGGGGCCGCCCGGATTCGTCAGCATGACGCCGCGCCGCTTCGCCGGCTTGGTACTGGCGAGCTTCGAAACGGCGATGTCGATGGTCTTCCCGCCCGGGTTCCGGTAGTCGAGCGGGACCTTCAAGGTGGTGCACTGCAGTGTGGGCGCGTCCGCACAGGCTTCCCAGTCCAGCGCACCGGCCGCGGCGGACGCCGAGGCCGGTACGAGTACCGCCGTGGTGACCACCGCGGCCGTCAGTGTCCCGATCCTGCTCAGGACAGAGCGATTCATCCCCAACCCCCGTCATGATCGACTTCTTGGTCGAAATCGAGACTAGGAGCGGGTCATGTGCGGAGTCGTCACCCTGGAGTCGGCCCCCGGGGTCGGCCTCAGTGATGACGATGCCGCCGAATGGAGCAAGGGACCTTTGGTATCGCGCCCTACTGCTGACCTGCTTTGGCCGCCTTCTTCACGGCGTCGGCGACGGCGGGGGCGACGGCGCTGTCGAAGACGCTCGGCACGATGAACGAGGCGTTCAGCTTGCCGTTGTCCACGACGTCCGCGATGGCGTCGGCGGCCGCGAGCAGCATCGAGTCGTCGATGTGGTGCGCCTGCGCGTCGAGCAGCCCGCGGAAGACGCCGGGGAACGCGAGGACGTTGTTGATCTGGTTCGGGAAGTCGCTGCGGCCGGTGGCGACCACGGCGGCGTGCTTCCCCGCTTCCAGGGGGTCGATCTCCGGGTCCGGGTTGGCCAGCGCGAACACGACCGCGTCGGACTTCATGGTCGCGACCTGCTCGGCCCCGAACAGGTTCGGCGCGGAGACCCCGATGAACACGTCGGCGCCGACGAGCGCCTCGTGCAGCGTGCCCGCCTGCTGCTCTTTGTTGGTGTGCTCGGCGATCCAGGTCAGGTTGTCGTCGAGGTTGCCGCGCGCGGAGTGCACGATGCCGTCGATGTCGGCGGCCACGATGTCGCCCGGGTTCTTGCGCAGCAGCAGGCGGATGATCGCCGAGCCCGCCGCGCCGACACCGCTGACGACGATCTTGCAGTCTTCGATGTTCTTCCCGACCACGCGCAGGGCGTTGCGCAGCGCGGCGACCACGACGATCGCGGTGCCGTGCTGGTCGTCGTGGAACACCGGGATGTCGAGCTGCTCACGCAGGCGCTTCTCGATCTCGAAGCAGCGCGGCGCGGCGATGTCCTCGAGGTTGATGCCCGCGTAGACCGGCGCGAGCGCCTTCGCGATCATGATGATCTCTTCGGTGTCCTGGGTGTCCAGGCAGACCGGCCACGCGTCGACGTCGGCGAACTTCTTGAACAGCGCCGCCTTGCCCTCCATCACCGGGAGCGCGGCGGCCGGGCCGATGTTGCCCAGCCCCAGCACCGCGGAACCGTCGGTGAGCACCGCGACCGTGTTGCGCTTGATGGTCAGGCGGCGCGCGTCCTCGGGGTTCGCCGCGATCGCCTGGCAGACGCGGGCGACACCCGGCGTGTACGCGCGGGAGAGGTCGTCACGGTTGCGGAGCGCGACCTTGGGGCTGACCTCGATCTTGCCGCCGAGGTGGATCAGGAACGTCCGGTCGGAGACCTTGCGGACGCGGACGCCCGGCATCGAGTCCAGGGTCTGCGTGATGTCCTGCGCGTGATTCTCCGACAGGGCGTTGGCGCTGATGTCGACGACGATCGAGTCGGGGTGCGACTCGACGACGTCGAACGCGGTCAGCACGCCGCCGACCCGGCCGACGGCCGTGGTCAGGTCACCCGCCGCGGTGGACGACGCGGGGGCCTCCACCCGGACGGTGATCGAATATCCGGGACCGGGAACCGGCATGGCACTACCCCCGCTGAGGAACGCTCGAATAGGTCGATCGAAAACCTACTCCCGTGACGACCGCCACGAACCCTCGCAGGGGGTAACTGACCAGTAGCTTTACCGGTTGATCTCGGTTTCGGGGTGCACGTAGGGCACCGCTTCGAGCGGGAAGGTCACGTCGCCGAACGGGGACAGGGCGCCCTGCCGATCCGATGCGAGCTCGGTGACCGGGTGCTCCCCGTCCTCACCGGGCCACGTCGGGTCGATCCCCGCGCGCTTCTTGTTCTCGCCCTTCGCCACAACGTCCTCCCGAGCATGGTCAAGCCGTTCTCAAGGGACAGTCTGCCCGAACGTGGCTGCCGGGCCTCCACCCGCCCGGTATCCTGGTCCCCTATGCCCGCGCCCTCCCTGGCGGACTGGCTTCGCCAGGAGTCCGACGACGCCCTCGCGGCACTGCTGCGCGCACGTCGCGACCTGTCCACGCCACCCCCGTCCGACACCATCGTGCTCGCCACCCGGGCAGGCACGCCGGGTTCCGTCGCGCGCGCCTGCGAAGACCTCGACACCTTCACCCTCGCCGTGCTCGACGCCCTGCTGCTCGCCGGAGCGGACACCGATCCGGTCCCCGCGGCCGAGGTATCCCGGCTCGCGGGCGCCGGGATCGGCGCGGCGCTGACGCTGTTGCGCACGCGGGCGCTGGTCTGGGGTGACGACGACGCGCTGCGCGTCCCGCCGTCGGCCCGCGACGCGCTCGGCCCTTTCCCCGCCGGACTGGGATCGTCTTCGCCCTCGCTCGCCGGAACGGACATCCAGGCCGCGCTCGCCGACGTCGGCGAGGACGAACGCGCCCTGCTGACGACGCTTGCCGCCGGGCCGCCGATCGGCCGCACCCGCGACGCGTCGGCCGACGTCCCACTGGAGCGGGCGCAGAACCCCGTCCAGCGGCTGCTCGCCCGGGGACTGTTGCTGCGCCGGGACGATCAGACCGTCGAACTGCCGCGTGAGATCGGGATCGCCCTGCGCGGCGGGACGGTGTTCGAACCCGCGTCGCTGCGCGAACCGGAACTCCCCGTGCATCCGCATCAGCAGTCCACAGTGGACACAACGGCGGCCGGTGAGGCGATGGAGTTCTTGCGCCAGACCGAAACCATGCTCCGCTCGTGGTCGGAGACGCCGCCGCCGGTGCTGAAGTCCGGCGGGCTCGGGGTCCGCGAACTGAAGAAGCTCGCGAAGGATCTCGACGTCGACGAGACGCGGGTGACCCTGCTGGCGGAGCTCGCGGTCGGCGCCGGGCTGGTGGCCGACAGCGAAGCGACCACGCCGGAATGGGTACCGACGACGCTCACGGATTCGTGGCTCGCGTCGCCGACGGCGCAACGCTGGATGACGGTCGCGCAGGCCTGGCTCGAACTGCCCCGACTGCCCGGTCTCGCCGGCGGACGCGACGCGAAGGACAAGCCGATCGCGCCGCTTTCGGAGGATCTGCGCCGTCCGCTGGCACCCACCTCGCGGCGGCGGATCCTGCTCGCCTTGGCCGCGCTGCCCGAAGGCGCCGGGGTGAAGAGCACCGACGAGCTGGTCGCCGCGCTCGCCTGGCGCGCGCCGCGGCGGGGCGGGCGGCTGCGGGACGAGACCGTGCGCTGGACGATGGCCGAGGCGTCCGCGCTCGGCCTGATCGGGCTCGGCGGGCTCACCACGGCGACGAGGGCGCTGCTGGCCGAGGACCGGCCAGGAGCGATCGAGGCGATGCTCGACGCGCTGCCGCGTCCGGTGGACCACGTCCTGGTCCAGGCCGACCTGACCGTGGTCGCGCCGGGACCGCTGGAAGCCGAGCTCGCGGCCGAGATGACCGCCGTCGCCGACATCGAATCGGCCGGGCACGCGACCGTCTACCGGATCACCGAGACGTCCGTGCGGCGCGCGCTCGACACCGGGCGGACCGCGGGCGAACTGCACCAGCTGTTCACGGCGAAGTCGGCGACGCCGGTGCCGCAGTCGCTGAGCTACCTGATCGACGACGTCGCCCGGCGGCACGGGCGGCTGCGCGGCGGGGCCGCCGAGTCGTTCTTGCGCTGCGATGACGCGTCGCTGCTCGCGGAGGTCATGGGGAGCCCCGTCGCGACCGAGTACGGCTTGCGCATGATCGCGCCGACAGTGCTCATCAGCGCGTACCCGCTCGCCGAAGTCCTCGACGCCCTTCGCGCCGCCGGGTTCGCCCCGGCCGCCGAGGGACCCGACGGACGCGTCATGGACATCAGGCCGTCCGGCCGTCGTCTGCCCGCGAAGGCGCGTGCCGCGCGTCGGGCCCCTGGGGAGCCTGCCGGGCTGACGGACGACCAGGTCGGCAAGATCGTCGCGCACGTCCGAGCCGGTGACGCCGCTTCGGCGCGTCGTCGCGGCGAGACCGTGCGGGCGCCGCAAGGAGGCGGCGCCGGGGACACGTCCGCGACGCTGGCGTTGCTGTCGCAAGCGACCATGGAGCGCCGGGAGGTGTGGATCGGGTTCGTCGACTCACGCGGGACGGCGAGTCAGCGGGTGGTGCGGCCGATGCGGGTCGGCGGTGGGGTCCTGGAAGGGACCGACAACGAGCGGTACCCGCTGCACCGGATCACCTCGGCCGCCCTCGTCGAAGACTGACGCCCGCGTTTAGTCCTCTGGATGCGGTCTCGCACGTCGAGGCTTGATGTCCCCAATGTGGCATTGGGGACGCTGAGTGTCCCCAATGCCACATTGGGGACATCGGATGAAGCCGCAAAGCGCCGGAAAGCAACGGCCGCGGCACTCACGAAAGCGAGTACCGCGGCCCGACGAGAACGAAATCAGCCCCAGCGCAGACCCATCTCCCACTGAACGGTGAACGGCTCGTTCCGCCCGGTCAGCGTGTAGAAGCTGGCGGGCAGGGTGCAGGTGAAGGACCTCGGCGGGTCCGCGACGTAGGCACCGCCCTTGCAGTTGCCCAGCGTCCAGGTGAAGTAGTAGTTCTGCCCGATCGCGTCGATGTCGACGTGGATCTGCCCACCGGGGAAGAAGCCCGAAGCGAGCTTGCATTCCTTGGTGGGCGTGAGGCACTTGGTGCCCCTCTTCTCCTCTGCACTGGCCACGCCGGCTCCCGCGAGCGAGGCGGCCAGGACGGTTCCGGCCACAAGGGTGACCGCTCCGATTTTCTTCACGATGACTCCCCAGTCAGGTGTTCTTCGCTCGACGGCGAAGTAGCCGAACCCTACCGGACCGGGCAAAGTGGACACAGCGGAACTTCCGAGAAAGTCCTAAAGAGCGCGAAGGCCCTGAAGCACGCGCTCCATGAAAGCGCGCGAGGAGGAGTCGCCGAGGATCAGCTCCGTCTGGTGGATCAGCACCAGGCCCGCGTCCGCCATGTCGCCGACGAGCACTTTCACGACGCCCAGCGGCAGCCGCAGGTGCGCGGCGATCTCCGCGATCGACCGGGTGTCCAGGCACAGGTCGCAGATCTGCCGGTGCTCGGGAGTCCGCACACCGCGATACCGGCGGCCGTCCTCGCTGGTCGACACCAGCGCCTCCAGCGCCAGGTCGTGCGCGGTGCGGGTGCGCCCGCCGGTGCGCGTGTAGGGCCGCACCCGGGAGCCCGAAGTGGGCAGGTAGACCGAAGCGGGTTCCGCCCTGGAGCGAGGCGGCGGCGACTGCCGGATCGGCGAAGGCATCGACGAAAGCGTCGACGCGGGCGAAGGAGGCGTCGGGACCGGCTCCGGCGGCTTGGCCGGGCGCCGCGGCATGACCGTGCTGATCGAGCTCAGTTCGAACCGGCTCGGCGAATCGAAAGACTCGCGTTCGGTGCCCTGATAGAGGGAGTCCCAGCCGGAGGGTTCCGGTTCGGTGAATCCGGTGATCTTCATCGGCGGTTACCCACGTACGCCGCCCTGCAGCTGCGCCCGCAGCTCGGGGGTGATCTGCTGCCCGACCCGCTCGACGAGCAGGGTCATCTCGTAGGCCACGGTGCCGATGTCGCAGGTCGGCGCCGCCAGGACGGCGAGCGAGGAGCCGTCGGCGACCGACATGAGGAAGAGGTACCCGCGTTCCATCTCCACGACGGTCTGGTTGACCCCGCCCGCGTCGAAGCAGCGCGCCGCGCCGGCGGTGAGGCTGATCAGCCCGGAGGCGACCGCGGACAGCTGTTCGGCGCGCTCCTGCGGCAGCCCGTCCGACGGCGCGAGGAGAAGCCCGTCCGCGGAGACCAGCACGGCGTGCGCCGCGCCGGGAACCCGGCGCGCGAAATCCGTGATGAGCCAGCCGAACGAGCTCTGCTGCCCGGATGCCGTCACAAGTCCCTCCTCGCTGCGTCAAGACCACCTGGGCGGCGTGGTCCGGGCGTCTCCCGATGACCAGCACAGACCAGCACCGATCCGGTACCGCCGAGCACGAAGACGCCTCCACCCAGCGTATTCGTCCCGCCGATCGTGTCGAGCCCGCCACCCGGCGGAGGGTGTTAACCGAACGTGAACGTCCAGCCGCTCACCGCGTCGACACATGCCGAACCACGCATTCGTGGGTCACCCCTTGGTGGCCTGGCGCGACCAGGGGTGAATCGACGTCCACGCAGGTCACCGACGTTTCGACCACCCGATCGGGCACTACCGGCACCGGATCGCGTGAAAGGGATCGCCCCGCGTTCGATCCGACAGGTGGCACCACCCCCGAAGCGGGTGAAGCCTGCCGAGTTCACTCCAACGGCCGCATCCGCTCCGGGCTTTCGTCTGTTTTTTACCCCGCGCGCACCCTCTTGTGTCGTGTTTTTACCCCGCGCGCACCCTCTTGTGTCGTGTTTCTACCCTGCGCGCAACGCCGAATCGTGCGCGATGGCGTGCTGCACGACCGAGATCAACACCTGCTTGGCGGACTCACGCTCCCGTGCGTCACACGCCATGATCGGCACGGACGGTGAGATCGTCAGCGCGTGCCGGACGTCCTCGATCTGGTGGTGCAGCAGCCGGTCGAAGCAGTTGATCGCCACGACGTACGGCAGCTTCCGGTTCTCGAAGAAGTCGATCGACGGGAACGCGTCGGCGAGCCGCCGCGTGTCGACCAGCACGACCGCGCCGATGGCGCCGACCGCGAGGTCGTCCCACATGAACCAGAACCGGTGCTGGCCCGGCGTACCGAACACGTACAGCACCAGGTCCGAGTCCAGCGAAATCCGGCCGAAGTCCATGGCCACGGTCGTCGTCGACTTGTTCGGGGTGGCCGAATTGTCGTCGACGCCGGTACTGGCCTCGGTCATCATGGCCTCGGTGGTCAGCGGATCGATCTCCGATACCGCCCCGACCAGCGTGGTCTTCCCCGAGCCGAATCCGCCAGCGACCACGATCTTGGCCGACGAAGTCGGTCCGGTCACCTGCGGCGCATTCGCGTCGGAGTCAAATTCTCCGAAGCCCACTGAGCACCCTCTCCATGAACTCGATACTCGGCCGGTCACCCACGTTCTGGCTGGCGGTGTGCACCAGGACCAGACCGAGGCCGGCCACGTCTCCGATCAGCACCCGGACCACGCCGAGCGGCAGGCGCAACAGCGCCGCGACTTCGGCGACGGACCGGGTGTCCAGGCAAAGGTCGCAGATCGACCGGTGTTCGGGGACGCGTACCCGGTCGAGCACCCGTCCCTGTTCACTGGTCGAGATCAACGCCTCGATGGCAAGGTCGTACGTCGGCTTGGTCCGGCCCCGCGTGCGGAAGTACGGCCGGACCAGGCCGGAGGATTCGACGTCGGTGGTGTACTGCTCGTCGACGAACTCGTTCTGCGCCTGCTGCGGCAGTGCCGCGGCGAGCGGGTCGGCGGCCGCTGCCGCCGCCCTTCGTTCCTCCTCCTTGTCGAAGGAGAACCTGGCGAACTCGCCGGAGTCGTAGAGCGGACCACTGCCACCACCGAACAGTTCCGCCCCGGGGCCGCCGAGGAGGCGTTCCCGGTAGTCCGAGACGCTGAAATCGGCGGGTCCCTGTCCCGCGTTCGAATCGGTCAGCCAGCGGGAGGCCTCGTCCGGGGACACGGGGTCGCTGTCCGACCCCTGTGCCCGGCGCGAGCGCCATTCGCGGTCGACCCGGTCCCGGAAGGACGTCCAGTCCTCCCGGCCGTCGTCACGTTCCGACCACCCGCCGTTGAAGTCGTCACCGAGCCGGCCATCGCCCCTCAAGCGCCCGTCGTCCACGGCAATCTCCTCGGTTCCCGGTCGCTCAGCGGCGGACCGACGCGCCCTGCAGCTGCGCGCGCATCTCCGGTGTCAGCTGTTGCCCCACCCGTTCCACCAGCAAGGTCATCTCGTAGACGACCAGGCCGATGTCACTCTCCGGCGACCCCAGGACCGCCAGGCAGGAACCGTCGGACACCGACATCAGGAAGAGGAAGCCATTGGCCATCTCGACCACCGTCTGCGCGACCGTGCCGCCTTCGAACACCTTCGCCGCACCGCGCGCGAGGCTGGTGAGCCCCGACGCGACCGCGGCCAGCTGATCGGCCCTGTCCTTGGGAAGCCCCTTCGAGGAGGCCAGCAGCAAACCGTCCGCCGACACCACCACGGCATGCGCCGCGCCCGGGACCCGGTGCACGAAATCCGTGATCAGCCAGGCAAAGCTGCTCGTGTGTCCTTTACCCTGCGCCTGGCCGCCAGGCTGCGCCGGACCACCCGGCTGCATCGCACCCGCCCGTGTCACTGTCACTCCTTACTGCTGTCATCGGCAGGGGAATCCGCACCCCTGCCAGTCACCGGAACGCCGTTGTCATCCAGCGCATCGAGCGGGCGGTCCTTCAACGCGTGCCGTCCCGACTTGTAACCCTGCTGGAAGCTTGCCATCCGGCTGCGGGCCGCCGTCGCCGAGCGGGCGATCGCACCCGTACCCGGCATTCCGGAAGTCTTGTCGGCGAACGAGTCTTCCTTCTTCGGCTCGTTCCCGCCGATCGAACCGGGGACGAGGTACTGGTTCGGCACCCGTTTGGGCAGGCCCGCCGGGGTGATCTCGTCGTTCCGATCTTCGTACAGGACCTGCGCCGCCTGCCAGCCGTCGTCCGACGCGCTGCGCCAGCCATTGTCCTGGAGCACCGTCTCCGGCGGAACACTCTGCGGGGTCCGAGTGGGCAATGCCTCTTCGGGGGCGTCCTCGACGGCGGGTTCCGCTGCTTCGTCGCCACCGTTGCGGGCCTGCTCGGGCACGTCGGACCCGACCGGCTCGGTGTAGGTGGTCGGGGTGTCGCTCCCGGCCTCGTCACCTTCGCTGAACCAGCGCGACAGCACCGACTGGTAGATCGGCAGCCGCCGCGTGGGCACGTCGTCTTCGAGCGCCGACTTGCCGGCGTCCGAAGGCTCCTCGGACCGCCGAGGCGGCTCGGGCGGGGTCACCGGGACGTACTTCGGCTCCCGCTTCGGCAGCACGAGCGGTGCGAACTGGGTGTCCGTGCCGCTGGAGGCGCCGTCGCCGTTCGACGGCGGGAGGTCGTCGGCCGTCGGCCACGCCGGGGACTCCTCGGCGGGGGCCGCGGGGCTGAGGAACGGCCCCGCCGCGTTCTTGCCCGCGACCAGGTCGTCGAGGCTGATCGGCTGGTCGAGCGGGACGAGTCCGCCTTGCTGCGCGACCGGCTGCGGCGCCGGGGGCTTCGACGGCGGCGGCGGGGTCATCTCCAGGCCGCGGTCGGAGGCGGGGACGCTCGGCAGCGAACTCGACATCTCGGACACCGACGGCATCGAAGGCATCGACGTTTCCGAGCGGTTCGGCGGGGGCGGGGTGTTCCGCACGCCGGGCCGCATCTGCGTGAGCAGCTCGGCGGGCACGACGACCCGCGCGATCACGCCGCCCTCGATGTCCTCGTTCTCCCGGAGCCGGACCTCGATGCCGTGGCGGCGCGCCAGGCGCGCGACCACGTACAGGCCCATCCGCCGGGTCACCGAGACGTCCAGGTCCGGCGGGTCGGCCAGACGCTGGTTGACCTCGGCGAGGCGCTCGTCGGTCATGCCGACACCGTGGTCGGTGACCTGGATGGCGAGCGCCTTCTTGCGGGTGATCACCGCGCGGACGGTCACCTTTGTCTCCGGCTCGGAGAAGTAGGTGGCGTTGTCCAGCAGTTCCGCGAGCACGTGCACGAGGTCGTGGATCGTCAGGCCCTGGACGGCGACCTCGGGGACGATCCCGATCTCGATCCGGGCGTACTGCTCGATCTCCGAGACCGCGGCGCCGATGACGTCGGCGGCGGGCACCGGCTTGGGCACCGACTTCGCGAGACCGGCGCCCGAGAGCACCAGGAGGCTTTCACCGTTGCGGCGCAGCCGCGTGGCGAGGTGGTCGAGCTCGAACAGGCTGGCCAAGTGGTCCGGGTCCTGCTCGTCGGCCTCCAGCCGGTCGATGACGCCCAGCTGGCGTTCCACCAGCCGCTGCGACCGGCGGGACAGGTTCACGAAGATGCCGTTGACGTTCTCGCGCAGGAGGGCCTGTTCGGCGGCCATCTTGACGGCCTGTTCGTGGACGACGTCGAAGGAACGCGCGACTTCACCGATCTCGTCACGCGAAGTGACGGGAACCGGCTCGACCGACCGCTTCGAGGCGTTGACCGGGTCCGGGTCGTCCAAGATGGCTTGCACGGTTTCCGGCAGTCGTGTGTAGGCGACGTCGAGCGCCGTCTTCCGCAGCACCCGCAGCGGGCGCAGCATCAGGCGGGCGATGACGAGCATCAGGAACAGCGCCGCGAGCAGGGCCAGCAGCACGATCGCGCCGCCGATCCAGGCCGAGTTGATCGCGTCGGTGGCCAGGCCGTCCGCCTGGGCCCGCAGCTGGCCGAGCAGGTTCGTCTCGACCGCGCGCAGCTTGTCCAGCGCGACCCGGCTGTCGTTGCCGAGCGCGACGTTGTCGATCGACGGCGTCTGGTTCTGCTGCTGCAGGGAGAACGCCATCGTGGTGATCCGGCGGCGGTCGTCGACCTCGGGGCCCGAGAAGGTGTCCGAGTAGAGCTGCCGCTGTTCGGGGCTGGCGTTGGCGATGAAGGCCGCCGTCGAGGCATCGCCACTCGCGACCGCCGAACGGGCCTGGTCGAACAGGTCGCCGGGGAACGAGGAGCGGAAGGAGGCGATCAGCAGCGCCGCGTCACCGCGGGCGATGAACTCCTTGCTCTCACTGATGGCCTGCACGGTGACGCCGAGCCGGAGCACGTCGCGGTTGGCCACCGCGGTGGTCACCTCGCGGCCGAGCTGGACCAGCGAGTCGAGGATGCCGGAGTAGGCGATCAGGACCGGGGTGTCGCCCAGTAGCGAGGTGTTCATCGCGCCGCGCAGCGGGCGCAGCGCGTCGAGCCGCTGCAGACCACGCGAGTAGCGGTCCCTCGTGTCCTGGTCGTCCGGGTTGATCTGGTTCGCCGAAGCCCGCAGGTCGTCGACGGCGCGGTCGACCTTGGCGATCTGCGCGTCGAGACCGGTCTGCCGCGACCCGTCCTGCGAGGAGATGCGGGCGACGGCGAGCGCGCGTTCGCTCTGCAGCTCGTGCACCACGAGGGTGATCTTGTCGGCGAACGCGACCTGATCGGCCGTGTCCTGGAACCGGGCCGCCTCGCTGCTGTCGTCGATCACGCGCAGCGTGCCGAGCGCGAGCGCGGTCAGCGTCGGGATGATCAGGACGGCCGCGAGCTTGGATCGCAGACGCCAGTTACGCAGGCCGAGGAACGACCCTGCCTTCCCCCCAGGACCGTCTCCGGTTTCCCGCGCAGGGGTCCCTCCCACCCCCGCGGTGTCTTCGTTCGGCACCGCCGCACCACCATCATCTTCATCCGGGCCGGGAAAGCCCATTTTGGACATGCCGTACTGCTGCTGTCTGGGTCGGTTGTCGGAGACCACTACCCGCACGCTCCTGCCGGCCGGCAGGGGGACGCATGACGCGAGTGCTCACTCTGACGAATGAGGAAGTCGTCTTTGACGCAGTCTCTCAAGTGCACTTGGCCGAATTCCCGCCTGGCGTCATTGGTCTGTTCGGCCTAACCCGCCAGTGCGCGAGCGCGCACCAGTGAAGCACGGACGTGTCCGAAGTGTTCAACACCGGGTTCTTGTTCAACACAGAGTGCCTTGCACCTCGGGAAAGGTCCAGAGCGTTCGGCCATCCAAGGCACTCTCTTTCACTACATCAGTGGTCCACACCTCACTACCGGTGCATGAGGGTAGCGAACGGTAGCCCCAGATGTAACCCTTTGGACAAGACCTCCAAGAAGACACCGGACGGGTCTTGACCTGTCCGCGCTCAATCGTCAACAAGTCCCCGGCACGAACACGCCGAGTTGTGTTCACTTCTGACAAACAGCCTGTTCGGGTGATTGTTACCACTTGGGATCATGGGATGACCACCCATTGTGAGCGCGTTGTCCGTTCTCTACAGTGAGCCCGTGACTCCGACAAAGAGTCACTTCCGAATTCCACATCTGGCCACGTCATCACGTGTCCCTCGCTTGATCAGGAGCATCACTTGCTTGGCTCTGCAAGCTCGAAGAAGGCCTTGAGCGCCAGCCGGGGCCGGCGCGGAGCCCTCGCCTTCGCGATGGCGGCCGTCGTATCGGTATCGGTCAGCGGCTGCGGCCTCCTCGGCGGTGACGATTCGTCCTCCTCCGGTGGCTCGGGCAACCTCGAGAAGTCGAAGATCAAGGTCGCCGTGATGTCGACCATCGACCTCGCGCCCCTGCGCCTCGCCCAGGACGGCGGCTACTTCAAGAACGAAGGCCTCGACGTCGAGGCGATCGAAGCCGGCACCGGCCAGATCTCCCTGACCAAGTTGATCAGCGGCGAGGTCGACATCGCTTACGCGAGCTACACGCCGTTCTTCATCGCGATGAGCAAGAACACCGCCGACATCAAGCTGGTCGCGGACGCCTCCTCGGCGGGCCCGAAGAGCACGATGCTGGTCACGCTGCCGACGTCGTCGGTGAAGAGCGTCAGCGACCTGGCGGGCAAGAAAATCGGCATCACCGCGCCGAACACCGTGTCCGACACGCTGTCCAAGTCGGTCATGAAGGACCACGGCGTCGACGCCAGCAAGGTCACGTGGGTGCCGATCCAGCTGCCGAACGTCGGGTCCGCCCTCAAGAACGGCGACATCGACGCCGGCTTCCTGACCGAGCCGTTCATCACGCAGACCGCCAAGCAGGCGGGCACCGTCCCGGTCGTGGACACCGCCACCGGCGCCACCCAGGACTTCCCCACCGCGGGCTACGGCTCGCTCGGCAAGTTCGTCTCGGAGAACCCGAAGACCGTGGCCGCCTTCCAGCGCGCCATGCAGAAGGCCACCCGCGACGCGGCGGACCGCTCCAAGATCGAGCCGCTGCTGGTCAAGTACGCCAAGATCGACCAGGACACCGCCTCGCTGACCACGCTGCTGACCTTCCAGTCCACCTTGGACCCCCGCCGCATCCAGCGGGTCCCGGACCTGCTCCTGCAGATGGGCGCCATCCCGACCAAGATCGACGTCGCCCCGATGATCGCGGCCCAGGCCACGAGTTGATGACGCGCGGTTACTCCGAATAGTCGCCTAATCCGGAATTCGGTCACTGAAAGTGATGTTGTCCAAGCGGGTGATCAAGTGATCGGGCGAATGGCCTAAAATGATCACCCGCTCACGACACCCATTGTGAGCAGGTGGGCAAATCTCTAAGGTGACCGCGTGCCTGGCGAAATGAAGCCACGACACGGATGAAAAAACCCAAACGGTGATTCATTGTTTCCGAGGAGCTGGCTTTGTTTCGAAACACCATGAGCAGGAGTGGTGCACGTAGAGGACGGACTGCCGTCGGCGTCGCCCTGAGCGCGCTCATGCTGGCCACATTGGGCGCCTGTGGCGCTCTCGGCGGCGAAGACACGTCCAAGGCGTCCGGTGGGGACGGTGCCCTGGAGAAGCCGAAGATCAAGGTGGCCCTGCTGCCCGTCGTCGACCTCGCGCCGCTGCGGCTCGCGCAGGAAGGCGGCTACTTCAAGGCCGAAGGTCTCGAGGTCGAAGCGGTCGACGCCCCCAGCGGTCAGCAATCGATGACCAAGATGATCGGCGGCGAGGTCGACATCGCCTTCTCCACCTACATGCCGTTCTTCGTCGCGAAGGCCAAGGGCGCGGCCGACATCCGGCTCGTCGCCGACTCCGTGTCGGCCAGCCCGAAGAGCAACGCGGTCGTCACCGTGCCGACCTCGTCGGTCAAGACGATCAACGACCTCGCGGGCAAGAAGATCGCGATCACCGACAAGAACACCGCCTCCCACCTGCTCACCGTGTCGGTGATGAAGGACCACGGCGTCGACACCAGCAAGGTCCAGTGGGTGCCGATGCAGCTGCCGAACATCGCCGCCGCGCTCTCTTCGGGCCAGGTCGACGCGGGATACCTGCCCGAGCCGTTCCTGACCCAGGCCTCCAAGGTCGTCGGCGCCACCCCGGTCGTCGACATCGCCACCGGCGCCACCACGGACTTCCCCCTGGCGGGCTTCGGCGCGCTCGGGTCCTTCGTGGACAAGAACCCCAAGACGCTCGCCGCGTTCCAACGCGCGCTGGCCAAGGCCGTGCGCGATTCGGCCGACCGTTCCAAGATCGAGCCGATGATCGTCAAGTACGCCAAGGTCGACGCCGAAACCGCGTCACTGCTCACGCTGCCGACGTTCGGGGCCACCCTGGACGCCCGTCGCCTGCAGCGCGTGCCGGATCTGCTGCTGCAGACCAACGTGATCGCCGCCAAGCTCGACGCCGCCCCGATGCTCGCCCCTCAAGCTGGATAAAGGTAAAGGTGCCACGACTTCTCCGTGCCCTGGCCGGTCTGGCCGGTTTCTTCCTCCTGTGGGAAGTGATCGTCCAGGCCGGCCTGGTCCGTAAAGAGTTCCTCCCCCCGCCGTCCGTCGTCCTCGTGACGATCGTCGAACAGTTCGGGGAGACGCAGTTCATCCGGGACCTGATCGCCACGTTCCTCGCGTGGGCGATCGCCCTGGCCATCGCGGTCGCCATCGCCGTGCCCGCCGGGCTGCTGCTGGGCAGCATCCCCGGCCTGCGCACCGCGACCGCGGTGGTCGTCGAGTTCCTGCGGCCGATCCCCGCCGTGGCGCTGATCCCGCTGGTGCTCCTGCTGATCGGCGGCGGTCCCGAAGCGAAGATCACGCTGGCCGTGTACGCGTCGTTGTGGCCCATCATGTTCAACACGATCTACGCCCTCGGCGAGATCGACCCCGTGCTGCTGGACACCGCGAAAGCCTGCGGCACGAGCAAGTTCCGGACGCTGACGTCGGTGGCGCTGCCGCATACCGCGCCGTTCGTGTTCACCGGGGTCCGGCTGTCCGCCAACATCGCGCTGATCGCGGTGGTCAGCACCGAGTTCCTGGCCGGCGCCAAACTCGGCATCGGCAACTTCATCATGCAGGCCAGCACCGGTTCGACCAGGTTCGACCTCGTGCTCGCCGGCACCGTGGTGGTCGGCGCGCTCGGCTTCCTCATCAACGGCGGACTCGAAATGATCGGCAGGCGGGCGTTCCGCTGGAGCACGGTCGACCGGGAGGCGGTCTCGTGACGACCCTCACGCTGACCAGCCGCGTCGGCAGGCGCGTGGGCCGGGGCCTCGGCATCCTGGTCCGCAACTGGCTGCTGTTCTTCGCCCTGCTCGGGCTCTGGGAGCTGGCGTCCCGGCTCGGGGAAAGCCCCTTCTTCCCACCGCCGACCGAAATCGTGGCCGCGTCGGTGAAGCTGTGGTTCACCGGCCCGGCCTCGCAGCTGTTCCTGACCGACACCGTGTTCGACAACGTGCTGCCGAGCCTCGGCCGGACGCTCGGCGGCTGGCTGCTGGCCGGTGCCCTCGGCGTCGCGCTGGGTGTCGCGCTGGGACGGTCGAAACACGGGATGGACTACGTCGGCCCGCTTTTCGCCTTCTTCCGCTCGGTGCCGCCGCCCGCGCTGATCCCGGTGTTCATCGTCCTCTTCGGACTCGGGCCGGGGATGCAGACCGGGTCGATCATCTTCGGCGCGATCTGGCCGGTGCTGCTCAACACCGTGGACGGCGTCCGGTCGGTGGACCAGGTGAAGATCGACACCGCGAAGTCGTTCAGGACCCCGCGGTCGTACTGGGTGCGCTCGATCGTGCTGCCCGCCGCCGGGCCGAAGATCTTCGCCGGCCTGCGGCTGAGCCTCTCCATTTCGCTGCTGCTGATGGTGATCTCGGAGCTGGTCGGCTCCTACAACGGCATCGGCCGGTCACTGATGGACGCGCAGCAGGCGTTCGACTTCCCGCTCATGTGGTCGTGGCTCGTCCTGCTCGGACTGCTCGGCTTCGGGTTCAACGCGGCCTTCCTGGCGGTGGAGCAGAGAGTGCTTCGCTGGCAGCCCACCCGCAACGGCCGTATCTAGTTCTTTCGAAGGGTCAGCAAGATGTCAACCATGCTCGAAGTCTCCGGGCTGAACCACCGGTACGGCGCGGGAGAAAAGGCGCACGTCGCGGTCAACGACCTGTCGTTCACCGTCGAAGCGGGACAGCTCGCGAGCATCGTGGGCCCGTCGGGCTGCGGCAAGTCGACGCTGCTGCGCTGCATCGCCGGGCTGATCAAGCCGACGTCCGGCCGGGTCAGCCTGCACGGCGAAGCCATCTCCTCCGGCGTGCCCGACGACCTCGCCGTGGTGTTCCAGGACTACAGCCGCTCGCTGTTCCCCTGGCTCTCGGTGGAGAAGAACGTCGAGTTCCCCTTGCGGTGGCGTGACTTGAGCCGCTCCGAGCGCCGCAAGCGGGCACAGGAGTCGCTGGAGTCGGTCGGCCTGTCGGGGGTCGGTTCGAAGTTCCCGTGGCAGCTCTCGGGCGGTATGCAGCAGCGTGTGTCGATCGCGCGGGCCTTGGCCAGCCGTCCCGCCCTGCTGCTGATGGACGAGCCGTTCGCGTCGGTCGACGCGCAGACGCGGTTCGAACTCGAGGACCTGACCCGGCGCGTGCAGCGCGAGAACGGGAGCACGATCCTCGTCGTCACGCACGACATCGACGAGAGCGTCTACCTTTCGGACCGGGTGCTGGTGCTGTCGAAGTCGCCCGCCACGATCGTCGCGGACCTGCCGGTCGGGCTGCCCTCGGAGCGGGACCAGATCACCACGCGCGAGTCGGCCGAGTTCGTGACGCTGCGCGGTGAGGTGGCGCGGCTGCTGCACGGTGGCGCGCCCGAAGCCGTCACCGCCGCTTCGGACGCGGCCGAGTACGAACTGGCGCAGCAGGAGGCGGCCGCCGACTCCTCCGCCTCCACCTCCGCCAAGACCTCCTGACGCCTGGGCCGCTGTACATGAAGGCCCCCTTCACTGCGTCTAGCGCAATGAAGGGGGCCTTCATGTACTTGAGGGGCAGGGCGCGTAAGCGGGTCGTGAGTGGCGTTTCGGGCTAGAGCCGACCGTGTCTTAGGTGGCTGCTGGGTTCTGGCTGTGGCGGAGCGCGAGTCCGGTCCGTGAAGGCCTCCTTGCCTACCCTGAAGGTAGTGAAGGAGGCCTTCACGGACTGGGGTGATC